>SMVT01000176.1 GCA_004357365.1 Nitrospina sp. | reverse complement strand
TCGGCACCAGCGGCAACACTGTCGCCCGCTGTTCGGCGATGGTGGCAAGGATGGTTTTCGGATGAAATTGCGGCAACAGGATGATCGTGCCACCCGCCCGCAGAAACACCAGCGAAATCATGTTGCCGAATGAGTGAAACAGGGGCAGGGCCATGATCGCCCGGTCTTCAGCGGAAAATTGCAGATGCTCCTGGACTCCGGTGCTGTTGGCGTGAAACATGCTTTCGTCCAGCATCACCCCTTTGGGCCGGGCGGTGGTGCCGGAGGTGTACATGATAACGTCCGGGATGTCTTCACTGCGCTGGTGCCGTTGCCGGGCCGCGTCCGGGTTTCCGGTTTTTAAAAATGCGTCGAAAAGCAGGGTGCCGTCCTCGGGCAACAGGCCTCCGGGAAATTCCGTGGTGACGATCCGCTGTTTGAAAATGGAAAAAAATCGGGAGGTCTCCGGCTTGATGAATGCCGGATTGATCACTATAAGGTCCACTCCGGCATCCTGGGTGATGTACACCTGATCCTCCGGCGTCAGCATGAAATTGTAGGGGACCACCGGCAGGCCCTTGAGCAGAGCTCCCAGAAACGCGATCAGATATTCTTTCTGGTTGAGGCACAGCAGGCCCAGCTTGCTATCGGCGTCCAGGTTCAACGAATCCAGGGCGCCGGCAAAGCGTTCCACCCGGTCCAGCAGTTGGGAATAGGTCACCGTGTCCGCGCCGTCGATCAGTGCCGGGTGATCCGGTTGGGACTGGGCGTGGGATTGCAGGATTTTATAAAATTCGAGGGCCATGGGTTTTACCGGAAAGAGGGTTCCAGAGGCCGATGCGAAAGAAGTTTATTAATAGCACGGATGGGCCGGGAAGGACAATACACAAGGTCCGATTTCCTGACGATTTCCCCATTAAAAGGGAGTCCTTTTTTCATGGGGATTGAAAGGATGGGCCGCGTCAGCCGACACAACGTGAAGGGGGCATCCCTGCTGGGCCCGGGGTTTTGTTTGTAATCACTTTGCCGATATAAGATAATGAAACTAAAGCCCTTGATTGAAAGCTATGAATCTTATGACACAACCTATTGGATATCGGAAAATTTCTGTTTGGAGACGCCCTCCGGGATGGACCCTCGCGCTCGCTTTAGCTCTGCTGGTGGGTTGTGGCCAGGCGGAACCGGACCCGTCCGTCCAAAAGCCCAAACGGGAGCTGGTGCTTCCGGTTCAAATCGGCAAGGTGATCTTCAAGGATGTCATCGACGAAATTCAGGCGGTGGGCAATGTCGTGGCGGAGCAACGGGTGGTCGTGACCTCCGAGGTGAACGGGCGCATCCAGGCGTTGCCGGTGGAGGAAGGCTCACAAGTCAAGGCGGGGCAGGTGTTGGCCCGTATCGATATCCGGGAATACCTCCTCGAAGTGGAACGCTTGCAGGCGGAGCAGACCAGCGCCCGCAAGGAATATGAAAAAACCCTGAGCGGGCTTCGTCCGGAAGACCAAGAAAAACTGAAGGCCCAGGCCAATGCGGATCAGAGCGCCCTCAATCTTGCGGTTAAAGTACAAAAAAGAATGGAACAACTGGTGCTGGACGGGGTGGTTTCCCAGTCCTTGTTGGATGAAGCCAACGACAAGGTCGCCCGCGCTCAGGAAACCCTGCGCGCCAGCCAGGCGGCGTCGGCCGCCGGCGGGAGCTCCCGCGAAGAAGATATATTGAAGAGCCGGTCCAACCTCGACTCGGTCACCAAACAACTGGCCATGGCACAATTGAACCGGTCCAAGGCCGTCATCCGGGCGCCTTTCGACGGTGTGGTCATTTCCAAAAAAATCGAAGTGGGGGCCTATGCCGGACCGGGCACCGCCATCCTGGAGATGATTGGATCCTCCCGGCTGAAAGCGATTCTGGAAATTCCCCAGAGGTACCGTGGCAAGCTGGAGAAAATCAGCCGCATCGACTTCAAGGTGGAGGAGTTGGGCCTTGAGTTCCCTATCAAACGAAACTTGAAGCAACGGGTCCGCGTGATTCCCGATGCCAGCATCTTTTCGGGAAACATACGGCTGCAGGTGGATCTGCCCCGTAAAATAAACAGCCTGTTTCCCGGGTTGACCCTCAAAGCCCGGTTGCAGTTCGACACGCGCCGCCAGATCAAGCATGTGCCGTCCATTGCGCTGGTGATCAATGAAAAGGGCACGGTCGTGTATGTCGTGGAACAAGGACACGCCAAACGGGTACCGGTGCGCGCCTTTATGGAAAGAGACAATCTGGTGGAGATCGACGATTTCACCCATCAATTGAACCTGCAGACCCAGTTGATCCTGCGCGGGTCCGGCGCGGTGTTTCCCGGAGTTAAGGTATTTCTCACCAATCCGCAACCCCAGGCGAAACCTCCCTTCAACGCCGTGGAGAAAGGAAAAGCCCGGCCCAAAGCCGGTCAGCGGGGCACCTGATGAAACTCGTTGACCGCTCCATCCGGAATTATCACACGGTGATGGTGGCCATCGTGATGACGACCGTCATTGGACTCTTCTGCTACAACACCCTGCCCCGGCAACTCACCCCCACCGTGGACAAACCCCTGATCGAAGTGCGGACGAAATACCGTGGACTTTCCCCCAACGAAGTCGAACGCAATATCACCCGCCGGCTGGAGGAACAACTGGAGACGGTCGAGGGTCTCAAGAAGATGACCTCCCGGAGCCAACACGGGGAAAGCACCATCACCCTGGAATTTGAATGGGGCACCGACAAGAAAATCGCCACCATCGACGTCAACAACAAGCTCCAGCAGGTGAAGGACCTGCCGGTGCTCGCCGACAAGCCGGTCCTGAAGTCCATCTCCACCGACAACTCCAACCCCATCATGTGGGTGATCGTGGAGAAGCCCGATCCGAAAATGCCGGATATAAACCAGAACTACATGTTCAAAATCGGGGAGGATATCATCGTTCCCCTCCTGCAACGCGTGGAGGGGGTTTCGGAGGTGTGGCATTTCGGCGGCGAGGAGAGGGAGATGCGGGTCGAATTCGATCCCTACAGCCTGGCCCGTCTGCATCTCACGTACAAGAACGTAATCAAGACACTCACCAATGAAAACCAGAACACCCGCGCCGGTTTTCATGAAGAAAACAACCGCGAATATACCGTTCGCACCCTGGGCGAATTCAAGAATCCGGAGGACATTTTAAAAACCATCATCAAGCGCGACGGCAATAAAACCATCCGGGTGCGCGACTTTGCCGAAGTGGTCGATGGGTACAAGCGGACCTCTTCGCTGGTGCGGATCAATGGGCGCATCTCCAACGCATTCGGCATCATCCGTGAGCAGGGCGCCAATGTCGTCAGCACCTGCAACCTCGCCGCGGAAGCGATCCAACAGTTGAACCGCGAACTGATCAACCGCGGCATCCCGATGCGGTTGAAGATTGTTTACAAGGATGTCGACTACATCGACGAAGCGATGTCCCTGGTGAAATCAAACCTGGCCCTCGGTGCGGCGCTGGCGGTGATAGTCCTTCTGTTGTTCTTGGGGTCGGTGCGGTCGGTGTTGATTATCGCCATCAGCATTCCCGTCAGCCTGGTGGCGGTGTTCATCGTTCTCAAAGTGCTCGGGCGAAGCATCAACATCATTTCGCTCGCCGGGATGGCCTTCGCGGTGGGCATGGTAGTGGACAACTCCATCGTAGTCCTGGAAAATATTTTTCGCCACCTGACCATGAAAAAGGGCGTGTTCCGGGCCGCGTATGACGGGACCGTGGAGGTGTGGGGCGCGGTGTTGTCGTCCACCCTTACCACGCTGGCCGTGTTCTTGCCGGTGGTGTTCATTCAGGAGGAAGCGGGCCAGTTGTTCCAGGATATTGCCATCACCATCAGTGCCAGCATCGCTTTATCGTTGATGGTTTCCATCACCGTGATTCCGACGTTGGCGACGCTGTTGATCCGCCTGCGGCCGGGGGAGACCTATGATCCGGGTTTTCTGCATCGCGGGCCGTTAAGACCTCTGGTGGTTTTGGGAGAGGCTCTGGCTTCAGGCTATTCGCGGTCCATGAAATTTGTTCTGGGAGCGGGAGTCGGTCATGTGATCGTGAAGCTGGGAGTGATACTCGGTATCGTGGGGTTGACGGTGTGGAGCATGCGTATTCTGCCGGAGCGCGATTACCTGCCTTTCGGCAACAGCAACATGGTGTTCATGTTCATCGAGCCGGTGGCGGGGGTGCCGGCGGAACAGAACATGAAATACTTCGCTGAGTACGAAAAGGAAATTACCCGGATGGAAGATGTGAATGACAACTTTCTCGTATTTTCGAATCGGTTCAACGGCGGCGGGGCGATCGTCAAACCCGAACTGGCCCGGGGACAGCGTGGCGAGGTGAAAATGGCCGTGAAGTCACAGGAGATGGGAGGCCGCATCTTCCAGATACCAGGATACCGGTTCGCATTCGCATCACAATACCCGATCTTCCGGTCCGCCTCCAAGACCTTCGACTTGGAAATCGTCGGACCGGATATTTTCGAGTTGAAGCGGATCGCTCTGGATTTGATAAAAGACATCACAGGAAGTGAAGGCGTTCATTCCGTTCGTCCGGAGTTCAAGCTGGTGAATCCCGAACTGCGTTTCATTCCCCGGCGGGTGAACACCGCGCGCCTTAAAATGGGGGTGCCGGAAATCGGCGAAATCATCGAATCCCTCAACGCCGGAAAATATCTAGGGGAATTCAACGACCGGGGAGACCCGATCGACTTCGTCCTGGTGCGGGCGAATGAGGAGAAGCTGGGGTTGAACGATTATAAAGATCTCCCCATCTGGACCGATGAAGAAATGATGACCAACCTGGGATATTTGGTGGATATTGAAATTTCATCGGGACCGGCACGCATTGATCATATCGAAAAGGAACGGTCGGTCAAACTGCTGGTCCAGGTGCACAAGTCCTACCCCATGCAGAAAGTGATCCAGCGTGTGGAAGAAGAGTATCTTGTCCCTATTAGGGGAACCCTGTCGGAGGAATATGGATTGCGCATCGGCGGCACCGCCGATGATCTGGCCTCGACCGAGAAATCGCTGATGAACAGTTTTGTTTATGCGGTCGGATTTATTTATCTTCTGCTGGTCGCGCTGTTCAAATCCTTCATGCGGCCTTTGATTGTCATGCTGACCGTGGCCCTGGCGGTCTCGGGTTCGTTCTTCGGTATAGCCGGGAACAACGCTCTGCAGAGAATGAACATCCGCGCCATCCTTGAAGACTTTCAGGTGCGCGATGTCGAAGCCATAGTCCGGGGTTGGGACTGGATCACCTTCGACATTTTGACGCAGTTGGGAATCATCATTCTGGCGGGCATCGTGGTGAACAACGCTATCCTGATCGTGCATCAAATGCTGAACAACATCCGTTCCGGCATGGACGAACGCGAGGCCCTGCAGAAATCCTGCGAAACCCGTCTCAGGCCCATCATGATGACGGTCATTTCCTCGGTGTGCGGCATGCTGCCGCTGGCGTTCGGCGAAGGCGCCGGGACCGAGCTGTACCGCGGCATGGGCACCGCCCTGATCGGCGGCTTGATGTTCTCCACCCTCTTCACCCTGTTCCTCGTGCCCGTTCTGATTTCCTTGACGACCGACCTTGGCCTGCGCACCCGCAAAGAAGACCTCGTCCAACAATCCCTTGCCGATAAATTACAAACCGCGGAAACAACCCCCTCCTGATCAAACTCCGGCAACGGCCCTCATCTGGTTTGGCGATAGCGATCGGGTTTCTTTAGAAACCGGGAGTGGAAAACCTGAGAAATGTAAATGTGATGGAGTACGACCGGGCGCTTTGGATGTGCGGGCGAACAGTACCCACGCCCTCTATGGGGCGGTCCAGCGGGTGAACCCGTCCCAGACAGCTTTTGCGGGTTTGCGGTGTTCGTCTCAAATCCCAAGAGGGGAGGGGCTTACGCCTGATAATCTTTTTTCAGTTCGAGTATCTTTCCCTGGTGGTATTCCGGCGTGACGATGCCCACCGAGATGATGAACTTGATGCCATCCTCTATCGTCATGGTGAGCTCGATGATTTCCTCGTTGGCCACGAAGACCAGGAACCCGGAAGTGGGGTTGGGAGTGGTCGGCACGAATACGTTGACCAGTTTGGCGTTGGTCAACTCCTGCACTTCGCCTTCGGTGTAGCCGGTGATGAAACCCAACGAGTAAATGCCCTTGCGCGGAAATTCCACCAGGACCACTTTGCGGAACGCTTTGGTGTCGGCCTTGGCGATGGTGGTCACCACCTGCTTGGCGCCGGTGTAGATGCTTCGCACCACGGGAATGCGGTCGACGATCATTTCACCGAGTTGCACCAGCTTGCCGCCGAGGAAGCTTTGGGTCAATACGCCGATCACGAAAATGAGCAGGACGATCAGGATCAATCCCAGGCCGGGCAGGCGAAAATCTTCCGGGATGGGGGTGCCGATTCGGATCAGCGTTTTGATGAACCAGGGGACGACGAGGTTGTCCAGAAGCTTAAACAGGAAGTTGAGGATGAACAGGGTGAAGGCGACGGGCACGGTGATCAGGATTCCCGTGATGAAAATATTGCGGAGGCGGCGTTTGAGGTTGCTGAACATAGTGAATGGAGTGGGTGAATGGGGTCTAAGGTTTAAGTTTGACGCACTACCCGCTGAGCCCCAGGACCGGGTTAACCGTTGCGGCGGTGTTGGTGAATCCGGCTATTATATAGGGATTTATGGGGAAGGCAAGCTGGAAAGGAAGGGGTGCCAGAGTCTGGAAATTCCATATGAAACGGTGGGCAAATCTGTTAAAATCGGAAATCTTTCAACGCAATATGACTGAAAAAATGGGGCTGTGGCGCAGCTGGGAGCGCGCTTGAATGGCATTCAAGAGGTCAGGGGTTCGATCCCCCTCAGCTCCACTTTTATTTTAAGGGCCTGTGCCTTACGGGGGTAGACCCACCCCCGAAAAGAAGGCCTTGAAACCTATGAGCCAAAATCGTCTGCAAATTAAGGATTCCTCGGGTACAGTGGCGACGCTCCAATAAAGGTCTAAAACTGTTTCTGGGAGTTATTTAAAATTTATTTTTCCTGGAGGTATAAGATGTTCGGAGAAAAAACCATAAGTGCCAGCAATAAAAAATGGAATTACCCTCTGCAACGAAGACGGTCGCGACTTAGGCCCTTTGCGGTCTCCCTCTTCACGGGATTGTTCCTTATTGGAGGGGGGTCTGTCGGCGATACTACCGCCGGTGAAGTTTGGGTGGCCAATATGAAGGGCGCCAATGTTCAGGTGATCGACACCGACTCCTACAAGGTCGTGAAAACCATTCCTACCGGGGCCGGGGCGCACAACGTCACCTTCAGTCCGGATGGGAAGCTGGCCTTCATCGCCAACCTTGGGACCAACAGCATAACCATCATCGACACCGCATCCAAAGAAAAGCTTGCCGATGTGGTTACGGATACTAAGGCGCATGATGTGGCTGTTTCTCCTGATGGAAAGATCGCCATTGTGTGCAATGTCGGGGCGGGGAATATCACCTTTATCGATGTCGCTTCCAGGAAAGCCATCCACACCATGGCTACCGGGAAGAAAGCCATCACGGCTGTGTTCTCGCCTGACGGACAAAAGGTGTACGTGGTCAACGCGGGAGACGGGAATATTTCGGTGGTCGATGTGAAGTCCCGCAAGATCACCAAAACCCTGCCGGGAGCTAAAGGAGCCATGGCCATTCGACCTACAAAGGATTGGAGCCGGTTCTGGTTAACAGCTCCAGCGGATAACAAATTGCTGTTGATGGATCCCCAAACAGGTAAAGTGGAAGCCAGTATCGATGTTCCCGGAGAACCCCATGGATTGGTTTTCAGCCCCGACGGGAAAACCATCTATGTCGGACAACGGAGCCTGAACCAGATCGCGATGGTCGACATTGCAAGCCGAAAAATTACCAAAACCGCACCACTGGGAAAGCGCCCGGACATGATTGCCATCAGCTCTGACGGCAAAACCCTTTTTGTGGCGATCCGCGACGAAAATCAACTGGCCGTAGTAAACGCCGCGGACCTGAGTGTCAAGACCAAGGTCTCCACGGACGGTGAAACTCATGGAGTAGCGTATAGGGACTAGGGAAACGGATGGGTAACGACCTGAGTTCCAACGGGCGTGGCCCGGCCCCTCAGCTCCACCAGCATAGCCGCTGGACCCGACGTTAAAAAGCGTTGGGGTCCGGCGGCTTTTTTAATGGGGAAGGAGGCACATCACTCCATCGGCTCCACTTTTAAGGATGGGATTCGGTGGCCGATGCTTTGATATCGGCGGCACAGCGGAAGCCGACGCCTTCGTCGCGATAATCGTGCCAGAGTCCAGCTCGGTTGGCCGAGCGCAGGTAATTCGGGTTGTTCAGCCAGCCTCCCCCCCGGATCACTTTATAGTCTTTGGGAAGGGGCCCCTTGGGGTTGTGCTTGGGACTGGTTCGATAATAACTTTCCTCCATCCAATCACTCACCCACTCGGAGACGTTGCCGGCCATGTCATAAAGACCGAAAGGATTGGGGGGGAACGATCCCACCGGCGCGGTGTATTTGAAACCATCGTCGACTTGAACGATGCGTGCCCCCCTCGGACAATTACGATCGCAGAAATTACCGAATTTCCCGCCGATCTTTTGGCCGACGTAAAATATCGTGGTGGTGTTGCCCCGGGCGGCGTATTCCCATTCCGCCTCGGTGGGCAGGCGTTTGCCCACTTTTTTACAGTAATCATCGGCTTCCTGCCAGGTGAGGCTGTCCACCGGCAAATGCAGGCCGACAAAACGGGAAGGATTGTCCCCCATCCTGGCCTCGAACCCTCTTTGAACCACCTCATATGGGTCGATTTTGAAGGGGGACAGACACACCTCGTGCACGGGTTTTTCGTCGTTATGGCCCTTATCGCTTCCCATCATGAAACAGCCTCCTTTGAGAGCGACCATTTTCACGACGGTTTCTCCCGTCCCGGAAGCGGCAATGATCTTCTTATGAACCCGTTTTAAAAAATCCCTCATCTTTTCACGAGTCCGGCGCGGAACCCCGATGTATTTGATCCTTGCCTCGAATTTGGGAATCAATTGCATTTTCCCGGATTTTTTGAAAAACAGGCGGTAATGGGGAACGGGTTCCTGGATGGGTTTCTTCAGGAATTTATCCATTGGGTTTGGTTGCTGTTCGGATTTGGGCTTGGGAAACATCATCACCGTTTCATCCACCACGGACGCCTCCAAAGGTTCGGTTTCCCCTTCCAGGTAAACCAGCACCTGCCGTCCGCGGGCTTCCGGCATGTCCAGAATCTGCTGGGCCAGGTTTTTCGCCTCCTCGTATTTTCCCAGTTTTTCTTTTATTTCAGCCAATGAAATGATAATACGATAATTGTCCGGCTCCATTTCAAGGGCTTCGGTGAATATTTTTTCCGCCGATGGGAAGTTTTTTTCAAGGAGGGCCTGGTCCCCTTGGTGGATGAGATGAGTGGCCTCATCGGCAAAAACGGCACCCGGTCCCAGGCACAACCAAACAACACAAATCACCTCAAAAAGGATTGGGGGTGGGTCTCGGTTGACAGTTGGAAGTGTATCCATGAACCGGATTCCGAAAAATGGATCAAACATTGTACGATTGGAATAGATTTTAAATCAGAGTCCCCCCTTGAGCAAAGACCCTTTTCCAAAAGAAGCTGGAAAGGTGCGATTTTATTGGCATTCAAGAGGTCAGGGGTTCGACCACTCGCCGTGGGGGCAAATATTACCACCGGGCGTTGCCCGGCCCCTCAGCTCCACTTTA
This sequence comes from Nitrospina sp., assembly GCA_004357365.1. Lineage (GTDB taxonomy): Bacteria > Nitrospinota > Nitrospinia > Nitrospinales > Nitrospinaceae > SZUA-226. The sequence goes on along the minus strand of SMVT01000176.1, from coordinate 2,652 downwards.
TTATAAGGTTTTATGGGGAATACCTCATTAGGAGAGATTAAATGTCGTAGATAGCATTTCAGCAACTCTTAATCAGTAGGTCCAGGGTTCGATCCGTGACGGCCCACCAATTAATTCAACGGCTTACGTCGATATGGCGCAGGCCATTTTCCTTTGGGCCAGCAGTCGGGCTAGCGTTTAGGTGGCCCGCTTTCGGGGGGCAGGTCAGGGAGTCGTATGGTGAGCGAAGATGCAGGAATGGGGTTATCCCCAACCGTTTTGGAGGTTATTGACGAGTTAGGTTGCTACGTGACCATTACAATTTATAAATTGCTTTCTAATAAAAGGAGAAGTCATAGCTGCGAGAAGACCACCGTAATCCAGGTCAAACTTCACTTCATCTCCAACCTGTAAATTTTGGTTCTTGCTGTCGAGAATAATATGGTCGCTGCTGGATCCTAACATTTCTAGCTTGTTGTTAGGTTTCAAGCTAGATACCCGAATATCCTGCCTTCCCAAGGCTATAATCACTCTCTGGCGAATTCCTCGATCTTGGAAACTAGGAACATTTCCGAAAGCATCTTGACAGGTCTCTCCAAATGGGACGGATGGTTTTTTCTTGGACTCGATAACTTCGGCAATGAGTTGGAATGCACGCGTGTGCAAACCTGGAATCGCTTTTCGGCCCACAGTTTCGCAACCTAAAAGAATTGATTCACCCACGCGAAGATTGTTAATCTTGCCGACATCATGGGCAGATTTAAACCACTGATAATTTGCCGAATTTCCGCCCGAAATTATTTCTAAACTGATCTGAAATTCTTTTTCAATGGTATCAATCAGTTTGGACAGTTCATGCATATTTTTATCATCTGGCTTCACTCCACCATGACAAGCCAAATTGCAGCCAATGCCAACCAATTTTATATGGGACAGAGAAAGAGTTTTCCTGATAAATTGAGAAAGATCGCAAGGAAGCACCCCTTCACGCAGATCACCCATCTCTACCATAACAATTACCTGATGAATTTTATTATGTGCTTTTGCATAACAGGAAAGTTTCTTAAGAGTCTCGATCTCAGTGTTTAGACTAATGTCTGCGCTTTTAACAACAGATTCAGCCTGACTTAAAGGAGTGCGTAGAAGAACAAGCTGAGTTGATATCCCAGCTTTTTTCATTTTTTGAATGTTTTCGATGCGAGAGTCGGCAATAAATCTGACTCCACCTTGAATCATTGCCTCGGCAATAGAAGGTTCTCCCAGCACCGCTTTAGAAACTCCCATTAAGGAAATGCCTTTTTGCCCATAAAGTTCTGATAACATCCGTGCGTTATCTCGTATTTGGGATAGGGCGATTTCTATTCTTGGTATAAACGATTTCACTAATTACTTCCAAATGGTTACGCCTACCTCGTTGCCAATTCAAGTTGCCCGTCCAAGAAAAAATTTAAATTCTCTCGTTCGAAATTTGGATTCAGTTTTGGAAAATGATTAAATAAAGTTTGAACAAGTTTTTGGCATCCATGGCTCAATACATCTGTTGTCGGTAATTGAAACTGCTTCTCATATTCCGCTATAACTTTCAGAATATCTTCGTCTGCCAGGTTTTCATGACTTAAGGTAATAGCCATCACTCTAGCTTGAGAAATCGCTTCAATCAGTTTAATTTCGCTCTCAACAGTTGGCATTGCCAAATGAGGAAAATCGCAACGGAACTTTCTGGCAGGTGGATGTTGAAGGATAATGCCATCGGGCATGCTTCCTTTCAAGATGCCGAGAGAACTTATAAAAGCGGGATGACTAACGGCACTCTGTCCCTCAACCAAAATGATGTCGGGACTTTCGTTGTCAAACGCTTGAATTACAGAGTTTTCTATTTCACCGATCATAAACTGGGAAATCAGAGCATCGGTCGATACCCCATACCTTGCTCCCTGCATCAAGCTGGTTTGACCTGTCGCGACTAGTACCGACTTTATACCGTGATTATTTAGGGTCTTGTTGAGTTCCACTGCGGTAGTCATTTTTCCGCAAGCACAATCGGTGCCTAATACGGCGATTACAGGAACATTTACTTTAGATATTTGACCCGTAAAGCCATGCAAATCTTTTAATTGCGGAGGTTTTCTGATGTCTTTAATTTGGATATTGTTCTGGGCAGCCATTTTGACAAACTCTGAATCTTCGGAGAAGAATTGATGAAGACCGTTAATGATATCCATTCCTTTTTCCATAGCTTCTAAGATTAGAAACCTTTCTTCGGCGGATATATAAGTTTCTAAGGGGGCCTTCCCATAAATGTAACAATTTGGAATTTCTGAAAGTTTACTCAAAGCATCATCTAAATTGGCAAAAATGGGAATACCCCTCTTTTCTTCCCCTAATTCTTCTCCTGCATCCTTGCCAGCTAATGAACTATCAATAACCCCAACGACTGTATAGATTTCAGAATGCCGAACTAACGCTGCGGCGGTTTTTCCGTCCACTGAGCCAAATTGATTTTCGCAGTAAACTAAGGCCGTTTTTTTCTGGTCAATCTTGCGTTTCTTTTCCACTTCCCGCTGCCGTTTGGCAAACGTAGCTCGATCTTTATTCATGTTAGCCTTTCTTTGCTGAATTTGTATTTAACGTTCACTACGCGATTGTAGTGGCACCGCGGACTCGAGTTTTTGG
>SMVT01000175.1 GCA_004357365.1 Nitrospina sp. | reverse complement strand
GTCCAAGTTCGGCGAGTACGGGTTCGAGGAAGGCCGTTTCAACTTTCCCAACGATCTGACCGTCCGCACCGACGGCACCCTGCTGGTGGTGGAAAAAAGCCAGAACCGGATGCAGTTGTTCGACCGCGAAGGCAATTTCATCAGGGCCATCAGCGAATTTGGAAAACGCGACGGCCAGTTCAACTGCCCGATGGCCGTGGTCGAAGATCCCTACGGTTTCGTTTTTGTCATGGACACACTGAACCACCGCCTTCAGAAATTCGATCCGGATTTGAATTTTGTAGCCAAATGGGGATCGATCGGCAACGAAGAAAAACAATTTTACAACCCTTCCGGATTGTGCCTGTCGTGGGAGCCGGACTGGGCTCCCACGGACGAATGATGAGCCAGCGGTTGGCAGCGGTGTGGGGAAGGTTGGCCCTGGCGGTATTTCTGGTGACGATTTCTTCCGGGCTTGTGCAGGCAGAAGAAACGGTCGGCGCGGACCCTCAAAAACTAAAAGAAGATAAAACGGATTATGAGTTTGGCGGACAGATTTTGACGCTTACCGAGCCCCAGACGGAGGTTGTTCTCACTTCCGACAACCCCCGGTTTCAAGACAATCAAAATGGAACCGTGACCGATCTCGAAACCCAATTGATCTGGGTCCAGCTCGACTCGTATCAAATTCGCAAGCAGTGGATCAACTGGCACAAGGCCCAGAACTTTATCCGCGAACTCAATGAGACCCAATTCGGGGGAGCCGCCAACTGGCGCCTGCCTACCCGCAAGGAATTGGCCGGCTTGTTCGATGAAAACCAGTCCATTTCCTGGAATTATTACTGGACCAAAAATGAGGTGCACATCGATCCCATTTTCGGCAAGAGCCATTGCTGTTACTGGACCAGCGAAGAACACAAGGAAGACATGGCGTGGGGGTACAATTACATCCGCGGCAAGTCCTATGTGAGCATGAAGGGAGGCATCCAGCACTCCCTCAGCGTGATTCGCGCGGTCCGCGATTCGACCGATGCGGAATTGGCCCGGAAATGAACCCGGGTCCGGGAGTTTTTAAAAAATCATGAGTCCGGACGATAAAGAAGAGGCCAGCGCCCTGCCGGAAGACCCGGCGGCGGAAGCGGAATCCGATGCCGAGGTGTCGGGATCGGAGGAACACGAGGCCGATCCCAACCCGCCCGCGGAGGAGGACGACGCGCCGGTTGTTGAGTATGAAAAAGAAGGGGAGGAGCTGGCGGAGTTCGACCTGGAGACGCAGATCGAGGAATTCCGCGCCGCTCTTGAAGAAGATCCGGACAACTGCATTCATCATTACAATCTGGCCGAAGCGCTCGAAGAGCTGGAGGAACGGGAAGAGGCCCTCGCCGAATACCAGCGCGCCCTGGAATGCGATACCGAACAGGCCTACCACGCCATCATTCATTTTGGAGTCGGCAATCTGATCTTCCATCAACTGCTGTCCGGAATTCAGTCCGTGGTGGTGAAAAGCTCGATCGGTTTGCATTCCGCGCACAAGCCGGGGGATTCCATCGTCGATGTGTACGATGAGGATTACACGATTCCGATCGAACATTTTCAGAACGCGATGACATTTCTTCCGCAATTGAAAGCGGATGACGAACTGGTGGACTACATCAGCAAGGAAGCGCCGGGGCAACTGGCCAATATTTATTACAAATGGGGCTCGGACCTGATCGATAAATCCCGTCAGATTGCCAAGTATGGAAGTGAGGTTCAGGATGTCAAGAAGGCCCTGAAGCTGATTAAAAAAACCCTGGAAATCGACCCCAGCCATTCTCAAGCCAATCTGATGATCAAGTACGCCAAGAAAATGCTGGCCCAAGGATGGAAGTCGTTTGACGAATACGGATTCGAAGCCAAAGACATCGAAGGGTCGGGATAAATTTAATGGGTCTTTCATTTTAAAAAACATTGAGGCAAGTCTCTTATGGCCGAAATTAAAAAACTGATCAAAGACCATCTGAGCAAGGACGGGCAGGTGCTGAACCTCAAGGCCAAATACATTCGCGAAGTCGGCGCGAAAGAGTTGGCGCAATGCGAAGAATTGTCCACCCTGCGGGCGTTGGACCTTTCGCAAAACGACATCGGGGACAATGGCGTCAAGGCCCTTGCCGAGTCGCCGGTGTTCTCCAATTTAAGAACGCTGAACTTGAAATCCAACCGGATCACCGACATCGGGGCCGAATATCTCGCCCTTTCCACCACCCTGACCAGTCTGAAATCCATTCAACTGGTGGTCAACGACCTGACCGAAGAGGGGGAGCGTGCTCTGATGAACTCCACCCATTTGATAAATTTGACCTCCCTCAAATTCCAGGTCTGAGGGGGAACCCCCGGGAGAAATCGGGTCCAGCGGTAACTAGTTGATTTTAAACGGATTATTTTTTAAATGGGGTGGTAGGATTTTAACCTTGACTTGATATGCGGGTTTTGCTAATTTTCCCTGCATACGAGACTAGTGGTAAGCCTCGCCCAGTGGGGCCGAGCCATGGCGCAGTATCTAAGGTGCGGGATGTGAATGGTATTCAGAGGGTTCCCGGATTTGAAAAGAGTTTTTGAGTCCTATTGACTTTTAGTAAATATAATTGAGAAGTGTTTCTAAATACCACCAATTTGAAAGGGGGAGCACAATGGTAAGAAAATTAATTGCCGTCTTGTCCGTGGCTTTCGTTCTGTTGGCCTTTGCGTCCTTGGCCGCCGCCAATGAAACATCGGTTAAGTCGGGGGGACACAGTATTTGTGAAAACGCCTCGTGGATTTTCTACAATACCAGTGAGACCCAATCCACCAAGGTAACCTTTGATATTGGCCCTTGGGGCTACAATTGGGGCAAAAAAATGACAAGAGTGATTGCTCCCGGCGGCTATCAGGCCGGTTCGATTGCTATGAGAACCGACTTTTGGAACAAGGGTCCGGCACCCATTGTAGTGAACTGTCAGCGTCAGCGCTCTGACCGCCATGACTGGAGAATCGATCCCGGTTCCCAAAAAACGTATCAGACCCACTACCATATGGACCACGTACAGCCCGGTACTTACATAGAGCCGGGTCTGGGTCAACCGGCAGGCACCGAGCGCGGTATCTACGGTGTTACGGGTGCCAAGTCCGAACTCCATCGTTAAGCTTATTTTTACATTAGTTTTATCCAAGCCGGAGGGTTTCGACCTTCCGGCTTTTTTTTTGAACCGAATGGGCCGGGGGGCTTATCTAAATTTCAAATGAATCGATAAGATCCGATGTGGGGAGGCAAGATATGGAAGAACGATTCGTAGACAACGGAAACGGAACCGTCACGGACCGGAAAAGCCAGCTGACGTGGATGCAAAATGATTCCTATAATGTGTTCAAGCGATTCCTGGTTTTTTCCGTCGCCAAAAAATTCATCGCTAAAATGAATAAGGAAGCCTTCGGCGGATACAGCGACTGGCGACTGCCCAGCAAGGACGAAGCGAATTCCCTGTATTACCGGGAGAAGGAGAAGTCCATTCAGGATAAATATGAAATGGCCCTGTATATCGACCCGGTGTTCAGCGAAGGTGGCGGTTACGACACCTGGACCAACAACACCCGGGGGAAAATTACCGCCTACGTGTTCTCGTTCGCCAGCGGCACCGGAGGGCATAAAGAGGTGGACGACAACTTGGAAACCAGCGTCCGCCTGGTGCGAGGCACCATGGACGAGGCGGCTCGGGTCGCCCTCAGCAAAATTCCACCTAAAAAGGGCATGATCATCAGCGAGCAACGTTGATTCTTAAAGGTTTATAAACTTCGGCGGGCTGGCGGGTTTTGCGTGGTTAGGTATTGAAAAATTGCCGGGCGGGTGATACTTTATCGGTAAACTTTCTTAAAATTAAGGGTGTTAGAGGGCCCAGCCTTTTTAGGGGTTGGGCCGACCTGAAGGGTCCTAAGAACCCCAAACGAGAAGTTGGTTTTGGGTTTTGGTAATTATATGGCGGAAATAGAAAAACTGTTTCAGGTTAATGGCGATGGAACCGTAACCCAGGTGGATGAAGATCTGATCTGGGTCAAAAAGGATTCCCGGCAGGAATTGGGCAAGTGGCTCAATTGGGATGAGGCCAATGCCTACCGGGATGCCTGTAACGAGCAGGATTATCTGGGGGCGAACGACTGGCGCCTGCCCACCAAAAGCGAAATTCGGGGCCTGCTCAAGACTCCTGAGGTTTATGAAAAGCTGTTCATGAACCTCCCCGCCAAAAAAAAGCGGGCCGTTTCCAACTACCAAGCCGGCGGCGAATGGAGCTACTGGTCCTCGGAAACCCGTTACGACTCCTACGCTTGGAAATGTTATTTCCCGGTCCTGAAGGAAGTGTGTGTGGACCAGCAAGTCTCGACCACCGGCACCTCGGTCCGCCTGGTGAGGGACGCCTGAAATCATAAACCGCCGCATTCATGACCGCGGCGATAAGGAGAATCATCGTGCCCAAAGAAGAAGTCCAGGGCGACCCGTCCGAAAAACAAGAAACTCCCGAAGAGGAAGCGAAAAAGACCGACGCCCTCGACGACGATTTCGAAGATGAAGAGAGCTTCGACGTCGGTGAGTGGATCGGCGACGACGATTGGGAGGAGGTCGAGGAAGAAAAAGAGGAGGAGCCGGAAGGTCCACAATTTGTCGATAACGGCAACGAAACCATCAGCGATTCCAAATCGAATCTGATGTGGAAAAAAAGCGACTCCTTCGCCGATTTCAAGTACGGTATCAACTGGTTCGAAGCCAACGATTATATCGAGGAATTGAACGAGAAAAAATTCGCTGGTTTCGATGATTGGCGGCTGCCCGGGCATGAGGAGTCCAAATCGCTGTTCGAGTTTTCCGTGTCCAACCGGGACAAGGACGGCGCCGAGATTCACATCGATCCTTTGTTTGAACCCGGCGGCGGGCACAACACCTGGACCTATGAAGAGAAACCCGACTATCAGCAATACGCCATGACGTTCAGTTACGTCACCGGCAACGACATGTGGGACCACAAGGACAACGAGTTTTGTCATGTGCGGTGCGTTCGGGAGGAACGGAAAGAGGCCTGGGAACCCGAATGGCGGACCGAGAGCAAAAAGTTCGATGGTTAACGGTTGTTTTGCCGGATAGGAAGCTGGCGGGAGATAGTGTCATGAGTCATTACATGATTTTCGGAAAAGACGATTGCCCCTACACCACCAAGGCCTGTCAGGATTATAAAAAACAGTGCAAATCCTTTATCTATGTCAATGTGGAAAACAATCCGCAGGGGCTTGAGAAAATGCTGGAATACTCCAACGGGGATTACGTGATTCCGGTGATTGTCAACGTCGATGAAGGAAACGTCGAAATCGGTTACACCGATTAATGGGAGATTACGCTATGGCGGACGAGGAAACCAAGCCGGTTGTTCAAAAACAGCAAACCGACAAGCTGGAGGTCATCGAGGAGGGTCCCAAGCGGTTCGTGGAACACGGGCCCTTGGTCATTCATGACACCGAAACCGGATTGTACTGGCTGAAAAAGGATTCCTGGCAGGACAAGGGAAAATATTTCAATTGGTACGAAGCCAAGGACTTCGCGGAAAGAAAGAATGTCCGTAAAATCGGCGGATTCTCAGACTGGCGCCTGCCGACCAGCGAGGAAGCGGCCACCCTCTACAGCGAAGAAAGGAAAAACACCGGCAAGACCGGGGAAACGGTTCATATCGATTCCGTGTTTCCCGAAGGGTCCTTTAAAATGGAGTGGACCATGGCGGACACCTCCACCCGGCGGCCCCGGTTCGATTTCGCTCAGGGGCAAATCGTCAGTGCCGATGAGTACGCTTTCGGGTCCGTCAGAATCGTCCGGAAGGACCCGGTCAAAACCGTGGGCCGCAGGAGAAATACCTGAGGAAAAGAGGATCATGAGCGAAACTAAAATCAAATCCAGATTTGTCGACAACGGCGACAGCACGGTGACCGATACCCGGAAAAAACTGATGTGGGCCAAGGACGATACCTGGGTGAAACTCGGCAAACTGGTTTCGTGGTGGCAGGGCCAGGAGTATATCCAGGAACTCAACGATCAAAAATTCGCCGGTTACTCGGACTGGCGGTTCCCCAACAGAGGGGAAGCCCACGAGCTGTACAATCCCGAACTCAGCAACACCGACATGGAGGGATGTGAAACCCATATCGATCCGGTGTTTACCTCCGGGTGCGGGTACACCACCTGGACCACCGAAACCCGCGGCGCCAAGGCGGCGATGGGTTACGATTTCCGCGCGGATTACGAATTCTGGATGGCCCGGGAAAATATAGGATTTCCCAGCGGCATCCGCCCCGTCCGCACCATCATCTCCGAAACCCAAATGCCCCCGGAAGAACGTTATGTCCATCATAAAAAGGGCACCGTCAGCGATCTGCAGACGGGATTGATGTGGAAACTGGATGATTCCTATCTGGATAAGGACAAATGGGTCAGCTGGGCCGAAGCCAAGATTTATATCAGCATACTCAACAAGGAAGAATTCGGGGATTACACAAACTGGAGAATGCCCACGCGGAAAGAAGCGCAAACCATTCATGATTTCAGCAACCCCGTAACGGATTCCTACGGCGACACCCTGTATCTGGTCTTGCCGTTTCCTCCCGGCGCGGGTCAAACCAGCTGGACCAAAACCCTGCACAAAACCGATAAGAACATTGCGGTCCGGTTCAACTATTTCAGCGGGGATTACAAATTCCACCAAAAAGGATTGCGGAGTCACGGCGTGCGCGCGGTCCGGACACTTTTGCCGGAGGAAATAGAATCATGAGCGACCCCGATTCCGTGCCTACCCCGGCAGCCGTACAGGAACGGTTTGCGGAGGATGATGAGAATACCGTGATCGATATCAAGCGCAAGCTGGTTTGGCTCAAGCAGGATACCTATCAGATGACCGGGAAATGGCTCAACTGGGTTCAGTCCCGCGACTATGCGAAAGAATTGAGCCAGTCTCATTTTGCCGGGTACAGCAACTGGCGGCTTCCCACGCTGGAAGAAGCGAAAAGCCTGTACCACAAAAACCAGGTCAATAAGGATTCCATGGGGCAAGAGGCCTATCTCCCCTCCGTTTTTCCCGGGGGGTTCGGGTTTTTATGCTGGACCAGCGAGGTGCGGAATAAAATCCAGGCCGTCCGCTTCGGTTACCGCAAAGGCGGAATGATGTACGATGATATTTATCGGGTCTCGCGGGGAGCCACCCGGCTGGTTCGCGATATGAATAAAGTTTGATCGGACGAGCGGCACTGTCGATGGGAAAACGATTTAAAGATAACGGCGATGGCACGGTCACGGATACCGAAGAAGGTTTGATGTGGAAGCAAACCGACGGGTTCCAGGACCAGAGCATGTTCTATACCTGGTTCAAGGCCGAGGATTACGTCCGGGTGATGAACAATAACAAGTTCGCCAGCTACAGCGACTGGCGCATGCCGAATCTGGAAGAAGCCGAAAGCCTGTTTGGCGAGGATTCGTCCATTCGCGACTGCGACCGGTTTGAAATATATATTGACCAGGCGTTTTCGCCGGGAGGCGGCTATACCACTTGGACCTGCGACCTGAAACCCCATAACGGGGCGGTGATCTTTTATTACCGGTACGGGCATGCCAGCGTCAACAACCGGGACGATCCGTCCAAGGATTGCATCCGGGCGGTGCGGACCCTGACGGAAGAAGAGAAATAACCGGAATTATTTTTGTAAAGAAGGAGAAGCGTCATCGAGGCATACAGTATTGTCAATAATCAGGAAAGCCTGAACTCGGTCATGACCTACCGGTTTGAGGAAGAGGATTTCAAACACCTCTATGTGCTGGAGGACTACTATTGCACCAATCCCTTTTGCGATTGCAATCATGTCACCATTTCCCTGTGTGACAAGGAAGACCACAACAACCGGTTTTCCTTCCTGCTGAATTTCAATAAAGTGCATGGAAACCTGCCGAATCATCCGGAACTGACTGAAAGACAAAAGGCGATCCTCAAGGAATTCATGGAAGAAGTGACCGAGGAGATGATCATCCTGTTCAAGCAGAGATACATGGAGGCCAAGGCCTACGGAGAGAAAGCCCCCATGTCTTATCTCATATTCGAGCCGGGACGCTATGTGAATTACATGGAAATATTCCCGCGGGAAAAACAACCCCTGGATTTCAAATTCGAAGAGAACAAACATTTCACGGAAGACGCTTATGAGATGGACCCGCGCAATGACAATAGGAGCGTTCAGTTGGCGTTTTACAAGTTTGATCCCGCCGATGACCGGCCTCCGGTTATTTTTTCTTACAACTATTATTTCAATGAAAAGAAACGGGAGGAAGAGGAGGCCAAGCTCGATTCCGGCAACAGCGACCTCCTTCTGAGGTGTATCCAATTCATTCCCAACTTCAACGATATCCTTAAAAAACGCTATAAGGAAGCCAAGCAGATCGGAGAGGAATTGTTGAAGTCGGGGCCAAAGATGAATATCAAAACCCACAAGGTACAGCGCAATGAAATGTGTCCCTGCGGGTCCGGCAAGAAATTCAAAAAATGTTGTGGTCTGAAATTAAATTGATTGATATCAATTCAAAATAAAGGCAGGAAAGTTATGGGCAATCCAGACAAGAAAGTCAAAAAAATTCAAGCCCGGCATATTCTGGTTGCGGCCAAGGAGCTGGCGGAGGAAATAAAGCAGAAATTGGATGATGGTGAAGAGTTCGCCAAATTGGCCGAGCAGTACAGCGAATGTCCCTCCAAAAAACGGGGTGGCGACCTCGGCTGGTTTGGAAAAGGCGCCATGGTCCGTCCCTTTGAAGTGGCCGCGTTCAGCGCGCAGGAAGGGGATGTGGTCGGACCCCTTAAAACCGAGTTCGGTTGGCATTTGGTTTATATATACGAAATCAAGGAGGATATCGATCCTGATGAAGGCCCGCCCACTGGCGACGAAGACGCGGACGACAAAACCCTGCGCCTGGTGGCTGAAAACTACGCCCACGAATTCATGATGCTCGGGTATTCCAGCAAAAAAGTGTTGAGCCTATTCACCAGTGCCCACTTTAAATCGGCCAATGCCGTGTACAATATTTTAGGCGCGGAGGTCGTCAACGAGGTCATCGCCGCAGTATTCGGGCAGAGAAATGAAGTCGGGAAAAGTAAGTAAGCCTTGGATGAGGGCGCCGGACCTGTTCGGCGAGGATGTTGAAAAATAAAAACCCGCTCCCGTCAGGGAGCGGGTTTGCTTTTTTGGTAAGGATGTTAGAGAACCACCGAATACACCTCCAGCACGTTGGGCGTCTCCCGCAACTCGCGCAACGCTTCGCTGGTCGGCGGTGAATCAATATTGATCACCGCCACCGCGCTGCCCTTTTCTTTCAGGCGGCCCAGATGAAACCCGGCGATATTGATGTTGTGCTTGCCCAACACGTTTCCGAGCTTGCCGATGACTCCCGGAACGTCCCTGTTGCTCAAAATCAGCATGTGTTTGGAGATCACCGCTTCAAAGTAATATTCGTCGATCTTCACGATGCGCGGGTCGCCCTTGCCGAAAATACTGCCGGTGATATCGCGGGTGCCCTCTTTCGTCACCACCTCCACCTGGATGGTGCTGGTGTAGTCTTTGATCTCGTTGCTCTTCAATTCCTGCACCTCGATGCCCCGCTCCTTGGCGATGAACGGCGCATTGACCATGTTGACCCCTTCGATGGCGCGGGTCAGCAGGCCCTTCAGCACGCAGATAGTGATGGGTTGGACGTTGAGGTTCGCCACCTCCCCGTTGTACTGAACCTTGACCCGGGTCAGCGGACCCTCGGTCAACTGCGAAGCCAGTTGTCCCAGGTTCTGGGCCAGTTCCAGAAACGGTTTAATCTGTTTCAGCGTTTCTTCGTCGATCGAGGGCATGTTCACCGCATTGCGAATGCTTCCGTACTTCAGAAAATCGATCAATTGATCGCAAATGGCGATAGCCACCTTGTCCTGCGCTTCACCGGTCGAGGCGCCCAGATGCGGCGTACAGATGATCTCCGGCACTCCCAGCAACGGGCTGGCCGGGTCCAGCGGTTCCTTGGAGAAGACGTCCAGCGCCGCCTGCGCCACCTTGCCGTCTTTGATGGCCTGGATCAGGGCCTCCTCGTCGATCAATTCCCCGCGCGCGCAATTGATGATGCGGACCCCCGGCTTGACGGCATTCAATTCTTTCTTGCCCAGAAGGGGTTTGTCGCCCACTTTCGGCGAATGCAGACTGATGAAATCAGCGCGCTGGAGCAATTCCGTCAGCTCCAGCATCTCCACCCCGATCTTCTCCGCCTGTTCCGGGGCCACAAACGGATCGTACGCCACCACTTTCATGGCAAATCCCTTGGCCCGCTCCGCCACCACCGAACCGATGCGGCCCAGCCCGATAATGCCCAGCGTTTTGCCGTACAGCTCGACCCCCATAAACGCTTTGGGAGACCATTTTTTGTCCTGCTTGAGCGAAACGTTCGCCGCCGGGATGTTGCGGGACATGCTCAGCATCAACGCCATGGCATGCTCCGCGGTGGTGATCATG
>SMVT01000174.1 GCA_004357365.1 Nitrospina sp. | reverse complement strand
GAATTGAATAAAGGGTCCACCTTCACCGTTCAATTACCGGCCAAGGTCATCCCCTACGCGCCGCCTCCCAGAAGGCGTTCGACCGACCTTTAGGATCGGATGACCATGAGTAAAAACTCAGAAATTCCCGCCGAATCGGATTACGAACAGAAAGTCATCGAAAGTTTTTCCAAGCATGTCAAAACGTATGACCGGCATGCGCAACTTCAACGCTCCATGGCGGAGCGGTTGGCGGCCCTGATTCCCCACCCCTTTTCCCATAAAACACTGGAAATCGGTTGTGGCACCGGAGTGTTCACCCGCCACCTGCTGGCCCGTTCTCCATCCACCATTATTCTGAACGACATTGCGCCGGCCATGATCGAACATCTTAAAAATCACTTGGAAGTCCCCACTCAAACAAAATTTCTTGTGGGCAATGCAGAGAGAATTCAGATTCCGAAAGTGAAACTGATTGCCGGCAACGCCGTATTCCAGTGGTTCCGCAACCCGGGAAAAACGTTGCGGCGATTTTATTCCGGTTTGGAAAAAGAAGGGTACTTGGCATTCAGCACCTTTGGCCCGAAAACCCTGCAGGAGTTCAGGGATACGGCGGAGTTCCAGAGCCCCACCACCCTGCTGTCGCAAAAACGGTGGAAAACACTTCTCACTCAAGCCGGATTCGAGCTGATCGCGCATCAGTCCGAAACCCGTCAGATATTTTTCCAGAACACCCAGAGCATGATCAAAAACCTGCAACAGATCGGCGCGGCTCCCCTGCGAATGTTCAAACCGGGAGAGCTCAGGCAGTTGATCCGGGATTACGACCGCAATTATGCGTCGCCTCAGGGCGTTTACACCAATTGGGAACTGTTTTATTTTTTTGCGGTTAAGAAATGAGATTCAATTGTCGTGGTTATTTTTTAAAGGCCACCAGCATTCCCGCCCCTTCCTTCAGGGGGAACCGCCGGAACTTATGAAACCCGGTCTGACTCAATAGATTTTCGGTTTCATCGTAGGAATAGGTTTTCCCCTTCGCGGTAAACAGCAACATGGTGACTCCGAACAGGGCGGCTTCGTACGGGCGCGAATAATCGAGGGTATGGAAATAATCCACCAGCACCACCCGCCCGCCTTTGACGAGGGCCTTCTTCATTTTTCGGAACAGTTTTTTATTCTGCTCAGGATTATAAACGTGAAGAATGTTTGAGTAAAAAACCGTGTCGTAATTCTCGCCAAACGCAGTCTCGAACAGATCGCCCGGTTTCAATTCAATGCGTGGCCAAATGGAGGATCGGGCGTGCAACTCCCGGGCAACCTTCAACGCGGTCGAACGATCGAGCAAAGTCGCCCTGGCTTTTTTATCTTTCCGGAGGATCGCCGCGCTGTAGGTTCCCGGCCCCGCCCCCAAATCCAAAAACCTCCCCGCCGGCTTGCGCGTGACAAGCCGGGCGATGTCCTGCGCGAACGGACCGCTGCGGTCGTGCATGGCATGAGTGAAACAGTGGCGAAAACCCGGGTCGTCATCGCCTTCGTATTCCGAAACATTGCGGCCTTTGCGAATAATGTCGATCAAACGCGCCCACTCGTCGTTTTTCTCCAACTTCAAGAAGGTGGTGCCTTTCTGATAATGGGGGCTCGACTCGCACAAGTATTTATACATGTGCGGCGCGCTGGAATAGCGTCCCTTATCGTAACGGAGGGCTTGCATGGAAGTCAGGGCGTTGAGCAGGGGCTCCATGCCATCCAGCTTGGTTTTGGTGTGCTGGGCCATCTGCCGGGCCGTCATCTTCTTTTGACGTAAAATCGAAAAGATTTTGAATTCGAGCGCCGCCATCAGGATCCGGGCTTCTTCCAGGCGGTCGATGGTTTCCGTAAATTGTTTAAGAGTGAGCATCGCAAACAACCTATTCGTTGATTAGAGGTTCAATATGCTTTTCCAGGTCCAGTGCGGACCCGAACAACTTGTGCCGTATGATTCCTTGTTTGTCGATAATAATGGAAGAGGGAGTGCCCCGTAATCCGTATTGGTCGAACGTCAGAGCATCGTATTCTTTTTTCTCCAGATATTCCCGAACCTGTTGTTTAATCTGAGAACGGTGAAGCTCTGGCATGTTATCGAAATCTGAAAAATCCCGCTCGCTCCACCGCCGGACCTCCTCGTCGGTCACTCCGCCTTTCCGTTTCACCACCTGATCCCAAGCCACAGGAAACGGCATGAAATATTGGAGGCGCCCCATGCTGAGCATATCCCGTTCGGACAGACGGGCCATGGTTTCGCCCACCACTTCCCCGGTATCGATGAGCCTTTTCAAATTTTCCAGATTGTTCCAACGATGGTCCTCAAAAGCGGTGGCCAGCCCCCACACCGTCAGCGGTTTTTCCTTGAAGGTCATAGAGGTCTGAATCGCCTCCGGCAGGCCGCCGATAAAACACCCGGGGCAATTGACCTGAAACACTTCGATGAGGATCACCCGGCCGCGTTCCTGATCGACGTTGGAAGGCCGACCCTGCACCCACTCCGCCACCTGCAGATTGGGAGCCGGTTCGTTAACTGCTGGCATCCACCGCCCCTCCCTTCGCCAGGCTCAACAAGCGGTTGATGATTTTGAGGAGATCCGGGTTCGGCCGGTGTTTGAGTGCGGTTTCGAGAATCGACACGGCCTTGTTGTATTGTCCCTGAAAATTATAAATCAACCCGGAAATGGCATGCGACACCAGCCACTTGTCGCCTTTGGGATGATTGCGAATAATGCTGTTCAAATACCCAAGGGCCTGACCGTATTGCTTCAGCTTGTAAAAATTGGAGGCGAGACCGAACAGGATATTGTCCCTCAACGAAGGCGCGTGTTTCTTCCCGAGAATCCTTTTGAAGGCGGCAATGCTCTTCCGGTACTGCCCGTTGCGGAACAACAGAATGGCCAGCCGGTAATCATCCCGGGTGACCTTGCGGGCGGCCTGCTGTTTCTGAAGCGTGGCCAGGTCGGAATCCATTTCACCGATGGCGCCTTCCATCTCCTGGACCGCTTGGTTCATTTCCTTGACTCTCTGCTCATGCTGAGCCTGACTTTCATCCAGCCTGGCTTCCAGTTGCTGGAGTTGGGGCTCGGTCCCGCGCAACAGGTTTTCGAGGATGATCTCATCGCCCAGGATGTCGGCATAGCCCATAAACAGACGTTCCAAGTCGGCGGCTACCTGGTCCAGCCATTTCTGGTTCCGGCGGCGTTTCTCCAGTTCTGCCTCACCGGGAGGCATCCAGATATGGCGTTCCTCCGGATTCATATTCCGGAATTTCTGTGCCTTCGTCACTTCAGGCTGCTTTTCCGGCGTTTGGGCACACCCCAGAGCCACCAGGAAAGCGACGATCCAAAATTTTTTAATTGTCATGGTCATAAAAATAATATAATACAAGGGGTTCCATCATAGATTAAAAAGTTAACCATATCAATTATTTAGAAGATGAAAAGTTACTACAAAATTTTAGAGGTGCCGAAAACCGCGTCTGAGGATGAAATCAAAAAGGCCTTCAAGAAAAAAGCCATGAAATACCACCCCGACCGCAACGAAAACGATCCCAAGGCCGAGGAAAAATTCAAGGATGTCAACGAGGCCTATGCTGTGTTGAAGGATAAGGACAAAAGAAAAAAGTACGATATGTTCGGCGCAGAAGGGTTCCGGAAACGGTATTCCCAGGAAGATATTTTCAGCGGGTTCGACGTCAACGAAATACTTCGCAACTTCGGTTTCGGCGGCGGGCGCGGCCCCTCCGGTTTTGACGATATGTTCGGCGGCCGGGCGCGGGCTCCCCGCCCCCGGAAAGGCCAGGATATGGTGAGCGATCTGACCATCTCATTTGAAGAAGCCGCGCAGGGAACCGAAAAAATGTTTACGATCGATCGTGGCGGCCGGACCGAAGACACCAACGTCAAGGTTCCGCGGGGCATCAGCGAAGGCAAAAAACTGCGCCTCGCCGGCAAAGGCTACCCGGGAACCCACGGCGGCCCGCCGGGAGATTTGTATTTCAAGCTGCGCGTCCTTCCCCATCCGGTATTTAAAAGGGAGGGCCATGATGTGGTGATCGAGCACCCGGTGAACCTGACTGACGCCCTGCTCGGAGCCACCATTCAGGTGCCCACCCTGGACGGGGAAAAACAGGTCAAGGTTCCTGCCGGCACCCAGCCGCTCACCAAACTGCGTCTGCGCGGCCTCGGAATTCACAATCGGAGGGGCAAGCGGGGCGACCACATTGTGAAAATCATCGTGAACCTCCCCATAAACCGGACACCGGAGCAGAGCAAGCTCATAGAATCCGTTAAGGAGGATCGTCTATAACTATAATTTTATAAGGAATTTTGACTTGATTGAATCCCCATTTTTCTTAAATCCTCGGGCGGGCCATTCGCATCTATAAACACAGTCCATCCAACGATATCATCTTTGGGAAATTCTCATGGCTAAGGTAATATTTCAACCCGACAACCTCACCCACGAATGCGAAGACGGCATGGCGTTGATCGATCTCTGCGAAGACGTGGAGACGGAGCTGTCATTCGGGTGCACCGAGGGCAGTTGCGGGGTGTGCGAATTGACGGTGTTGAAAGGCCGGGAAAACCTCAACAAATTCACCGAAGAAGAAAAAGAATACCTCTACGAAGAAGACCTCGAAAACGGCATGCGCCTGGGCTGTCAGCTCAAAATCCGGAAAGGCGAAATTACCATCACCTGGAAGGGTAATCGGGCTAAATGAGCGGTCAGGGTTTCCGTTTCGCATTTACCTTAAAAAAGATGAAGAGGGCCATTAAATTTAGGCAAAAATTCGTTTATCCAAAGATTTTATTTTCCTAACAATTTCTTCCATTTTATCATCATCTATTATTATTTCATCTCCCTTAGAAAACCATTTGAAGACTTGGCAATCTTTAATTTCTGGAAGCGCAATGCCCGCGTGATGAATAATAGAATTTCTAATAATTCTCAAGTCTCCCATAACGGGGTCTTTAAAGTCTCCTCGTTTTATTTTGAATTCTCTTGCGATCTCTTCCCTAAAAAAAGCTTCCCAGTATTGGTAAATATTGACCACGCACATCCGGCCAATAATTTTATGGTTCAAT
>SMVT01000173.1 GCA_004357365.1 Nitrospina sp. | reverse complement strand
GTGTGGTGTCAGATCCACTTTCTTAACGAAGAGTTTTCCCTGGGGGAGGAGCCGCTGTACGGTTTCCTTTATAGACAGCAGTTTCACGTTCGCGGACACATGGGCCCACGCTTCCGGCGCCATCCAAAGTATTCCCAACACCATCATAAGTACAAGGTTCACAGTTTTGGTTTTCATCGTTTTTCCTTTATAGAATAATATTCAAAAACGGGCTACCAGTTCCACAATGAAACTGTGCCGGTTGTTGACGGGGTTGCCTGCTTCATCCTTAAAAATGGTGTTAGGACCCGTTTCATTGACCCAGTCGTAGCGGTATTCGAATCTCACATCGATGCCGGAGATCAGGTGTTGCGACTGTGGGATCATGCCCATGCCCAGGTACCCCAGAAAATCGGGTGAAATATGAAACACCGAAGCGAAGGTGACTTCGTTCATCGTTCTTTTTTGGCGATGGGCCGCTTCGATACCCGCCCTGCCATCGATATCCGCCAGAAAGCTGTAACGTCCCGTCAAACCAAAATACCGGACGAAATCGTAATGCAAAGTTACCTGGCCGCTCAACCACTCGGCATGATCGCCGGGATTTCTCAGCGACTGATTTTCCTCCCGGCCATAAGCCGCCTCCAGACCGATCAGCCAATTTCCGGGAGTCAGCGTTGCCGCCAGGTCGAACACCTGGCGCGTATCGCGTGAGTTGTTTTCCAACTCGGCTCCGACAATATAGGACAACTTGGTGTTCACCCAGTAAATGGGCGCGTAGCCGATTTGAAACGCCAGGCTCTTGGCGTCATTGTTATCGCCGTCGGATTGCCATCCGTTGAACCCGATCAGGCGGGCCTCCAGGTTGATGCTGAAGGGATAGGTCAGCATCACTCCGGTCATTTTGGCCGGCGAGGCAAACTGGTAGGTCAGGGATTGTGTCGCCTGCAACAGAAACGGCGCATCTTCCTGCTCAAAACTGACCGGAGACTTGAATTTTCCGAGGGTGAATATCAACCCGTTCCCAATAGGAGCCATCAGGTTAATGTTCCCCACATCCAATTCCGTTTCTATCTCCGGTTCCCCGCCTTCGATATGCGTGGCTATTTTCAGAGCCGTCGCTATCCAGGCATAATCTGAGAACCGCTTGCTGATCCCGATTAACAGCTTATTGAAACCGAACTCCTGCGTCCCGGCGGGATCGGCGCCAAATATCGTTTCATTCCCAAACGCATCCGGAAATCCGTTCTCGGTGTGCCGGAAAGAGGTCACGAGATAACCCGAGATCAAAGTCCGGTTGGCTGGATCGTCATGATACTTCGTCTCCCCATTTAGAGGATTGAGGTCCTGCAGGGAAACGCCTTTATCCTCAAGATCCGAAAGAAAAATTTCTTTCTCCCCGGCTACCGCGATGGCCGCAATTAAAAATAGACCTGTACACAACAGAATTGATTGCAATATTCGCACTCTGATCATCCCTTTTGAAAAACTCGATTCAAAAATGCCTCGTCCCCACGAATCCGCCATTTAAAGAACATGGGCCAAGCCTCAAGAAAAGAAAGCACAGCGCACAACGGATAGGTAACGGTTACGGAATGAGGGTTGAATTAAAAAAGGTGGGATCAGAGCGCCCGGGGCGGGCGGTCGAGGGAATGGGAATGGAAAGGATTGTAAAGCACCGCGTGGTGCCACACGGTCATGACAATCGGCACATCTGCTTCTGCCAGGAGCACGGAAACCAGAAACCGGGGCATGTCTCCGGCCGACCTTGAAGGAGGTGCCGGAAAAGGCCCACCGCCGCATTCGTTGCTCACAAAGCAGGCCCGCTTCCCCTTGGCCGGCATCTGATGATGCGGACAGGGAAGCAGGGGATTATGCCCCAGCAACTCACAATGGAGGCGTTTGTCCCCGATTGGGGTTTCGAAGGGGGACACCGCTTTGTGGATATGCGGGCTCCAGGGTGCGCCATCGCCGGCCACCGTCTGATGCGCATGGGTGTGGGCGTGCAGGAACCCCGCCGTAGCGGTGGACGCCCCCAGGATCAGCCAGCAACAGGCCATTAATATACTGATTCGTCTGGTTTGCATGCGTTCATGATACGTCAAACCCGCAAATTTCCGCAAGGTTATTGTATTTTTCCCGGTCATTGAACCGTACCGGTTATCTATGAGACACTGTGGGGCATCATTTTATTCCTGCTCACCCGGAAATACCGGGCGTACCTGGCTGAACCTATGAATATCGTGGGCATGATCACGGCCGGCGGCGAAGGCAGCCGCCTCTACCCGCTCACCAAGGACCGCGCCAAACCGGCCGTTCCGTTCGGAGGCAAGTACCGCCTGATCGATTTCGTCCTCAGCAACTTCATCAATTCCAAAATCTTCTCCCTCTATGTCCTGACCCAGTTCAAATCGCAATCGCTGACTGAACATTTGCAGGAGGGCTGGCGGTTCAGTTCGCTCCTGCCGGACCATTTCATCCTGCCCGTACCCGCGCAGCAAAGGACCGGGGATAGCTGGTACCAGGGCACCGCCGACGCCATTTACCAGAACATCAACCTGATCCAGGACAAGGAATACGATCTGGTCGCCATTTTCGGGGCCGACCATATTTACCGGATGGACATCCAGCAGATGATCGACTTCCACATTTCCAACCTGGCCGAGGTGACCATCGCCGCGATCCCGGTCCCCATCGAGGAAGCCCGGCATTTCGGGATCATCCAGGTCGACCACGCGGGCCGCGTGGTCGGCTTCCAAGAAAAACCGGAGAGCCCGCAACCCATTCCCGGCCGGACGGATGCGGCGTTCGCCTCGATGGGAAACTATATTTTCAACGGAGCGTTTTTGACCGACGTCCTCCACGCCGACGCCAAAAACCCGGACTCCTCGCACGATTTCGGCAAGGACATCCTGCCCTCGCTTTATAAAGACCACCCGGTTTTCGCCTACGATTTCGCCAGGAACCGGGTCCCGGACATCACCCCGGAGGAAATCGGTTACTGGCGCGACGTGGGGAACATCGGCAGTTACTGGGAGGCCAACATGGACCTCAGAAACATCAAGCCGGTGTTCAATTTATACAATTTGAAATGGCCGATCAAAACTTCCGGCTTCGGACTGCCGCCCGCCAAGTTCGTGTTCAATCAGGACGGGCGGCGCGGGCAGGCCATCAACAGCCTGGTCTCCGAGGGCACTATCATCAGCGGCGGCATCGTGCAGGATTCGGTGGTGGGCCGGAGCGTCAAGATCGACACCGGCGCCGCCATCATCAACTCCATCCTCATGGACCGGGTCCACGTGGGGGCCGACTGCACAATCAACATGGCCATCATCGACAAGGATGTGGTGATTCCCCCCGGCACCGAAATCGGTTATGATCCGGAGCAGGACAGAAAACGGTTTCATGTCGATGAAGAATCCAATATCATCGTCATCCACAAAGGTTTTAAGTTTCCCGTAACCGATTCGCCTCAATGAACTACAACCCGCCGCGCCCATGAACAAGGTCACCACCGGACTGGACCGGCTCCTGGCCGAACCCAACAACTATCTCAAAGGAAAACGCATCGGCCTGGTGGTCAACCACACCAGCGTGGCCGGAGACGGCGTCCCGTCTTTCATCCATTTCCACCGGCACCCCGATTTCGAGCTGGTCAAACTGTTCGCCCCGGAGCACGGATTGTACGGCGTCGATCAGGACATGGCGGAGGTCGATCACGGGACGGAACCCGCCACCGGCACTCCCATCGTCAGTCTGTACGGGAAGGATCATGCCTCGCTGACTCCCGATCCTGAATTGATGAAGGGTATCGACACGCTGGTGTTCGACATCCAGGATATCGGCGCGCGCTATTACACCTTCATTTATACCCTGGCCAATTGCATGCGCACCTGTAAGGAAGTGGGCGTTCCCGTCGTGGTGTGCGACCGGCCCAATCCCATCAACGGCGTGCAGGTCGAGGGCAATCTCGTGCGTGAAGGCTGGCATTCCTTCGTCGGCCAGTATTCCCTGCCCAACCGCCACGGCATGACGGCCGGCGAGCTGGCGCAACTGTTCAACGATCATATCGGCATCGGGTGCAACCTGACCGTGGTCCCGATGCAAGGCTGGCAACGGGAGATGTGGTACGACCAGACGGGTCTGCTGTGGGTGGCCCCCTCTCCCAACATGCCGGCGGTATCGACCGCGACGGTGTATCCCGGCATGTGCCTGATCGAGGGCACGCAGTTGTCGGAAGGACGCGGCACCACTCTGCCGTTCGAACTGTGCGGCGCACCGGGCATCGACGCCCATCAGTTGGCCGAAGCGTTGGCGGAAGACGATCTCCCCGGCGTGCTGTTCCGTCCTCAGTATTTCAAACCGGCGTTTCAGAAATGCTCCGGGCAAATCTGCGGCGGGGTACAGTTGCATGTGACCAGCCGTGACTCCTTCAAACCGCTAATCACCGGGATCGCGGTGATCCGGGCCGTCGCCAGGCTTTTTCCAAAAGTGTTCCAGTGGCGCACGGAACTCTATGAGTTTGTCAACGACCGGCCCGCCATCGATCTCTTGTACGGTCATCCGGAGTTGCGGGAAACCCTCCTTAACGGCCCGCAATCCCTGCGGGATATCGAAGACTCATGGCAAACCGATCTGGAAAACTTTATGGCCCTTCGCAATCGTTTCCTTTTATACTGATTTCGCCTTGCGGTCCGCCGCGGGAAAATAATCCGGAGAAATTTTAGACAGCTTATAGCGGAAGGTGGAACGGGTGAGGCCCAGCAGGTGGGCCGCCCGGGTTTTGTTGTTGCCGCACTTTTGAAGCGCCTTGAGAATCAGGTTGCGTTCGAAATCGTGCACCGAATTTTCCAGCGAACTTCGATCGAACCGCTCACCCGGAATTCCTGAAGACAGGGGTTTCGCGCCCGCCGAGTCCACCAGATATCTCGGCAGGTCCGGCACCTCGATCCGGTCCTCTTTGGAAAGAATCACCAAACGTTCCATCACGTTTTGAAGTTCGCGTACATTACCCGGCCAATGATATCCCATCAACACCTCCAGGGCTTCGGCGGAAATTTCCTGAATACGTTTGCCCATTTCGTGATGGAATTTTTTCAAAAGGCTTTCGACCAGCGCCGGAAGGTCGGCGATTCGTTCCCGAAGCGGAGGCAGGGTGATGGGATAGACAAACAACCGGTAATAGAGATCCTCCCGGAAAGAGCCTTCCCTGACGAGAGGTGCCAGATCCTTGTTGGTGGCGGCGATGATGCGGATATCCGCGAGGGTTGAGCGGACCGCCCCTAGAGGTTCATATTCTCTCTCCTGGATCACGCGTAAAATTTTGGCCTGGGTGGCAGCACTCATGGAGGTGACCTCGTCGAGAAACAAGGTGCCGCCCAAAGCCAAAGCGATTTTCCCCGGTTTGGATTTATCGGCGCCGGTAAACGCGCCTTTCTCATAGCCGAAGAGTTCGCTTTCGAACAAGGTGTCGGGAAACGCCGAACAATTGAGCGCCACGAACGGCCGGGACGCGCGAGAACTGTTGTAATGGATGGCCTTGGCCAGCAGTTCCTTGCCGGTACCGCTTTCTCCCACCAGCATCACCGTGGTGTTCTGCGGCGCCACCTGGGCGGCCAGTTTCAACGCATGCAGAATCTGTGAGGAGGTTCCCTCGATGGCTGAAAAATCGTATTTGGACTCCAGCTCGCGCCGGATATTGCCCAACTCTTTCTGGAGCCGTTCCTTTTCGTCTTCAATCCGCTTGAGTTCGGTGATGTCTTTGATCACCCCCATCACATAGGCGATTTCCCCGGTTTCCTTGTCAAAGATGGGGGTATAAATCGTTTCCACCCACACCCGCTTGCCCTCTTTATGAGTCAACATCATACGTTCCTTTTTGGCGCCCAACTCGCCATACGTAATCCTGCCGTCCTTTTTGGAAATAGCCTCCCAGGATTGATGGAAGTCGGAGAGCTTCCAGTAGGCTTTGTCCACCACATCTTGGCGGGAGGTATCGCACAGCTCCTCGCAGGCCCGGTTGAAAAGCACCAACCGGTGATCGCTGGCCACAATTAAAACACCGTCTAACGCGCTGTCCAGAACGTATTCAAGATCATATCTCATGGCGGGAACTTCAAATACTTTTTGGCACTCGAAAAAAGCTGATTCCTTCTATCAGGGAGTCGGTTGAGAGAACTTATAGGTTAATATTTGCCGCCCGGCGAATTTTCGCCACTAAATTTTTCCAATCTTTTTAGAGCCTTACACGGCCGTCCGGAAAAACCGGCGGATTCTGGCCAGCTCTGGGAGACACCTTCCTTCGCAATAACCCGCTAACCGATTTAAAAACAATAAGATATTGATCCGGTGTGTTTGGCATCAATTTTGTATTAGATAAAGTAATACTGAGGAGGGGAGAATTTGGCTTTCGGGGACTTTCCCGCCACCCTTCCCGCATTTCACAAATCAATCAAACCAATACAAAGGAGAAAACCAATGAAAGGGAGAAATTTGATCTTAGTGGGGCTGACCGTCCTGATCGCGGGTGTTTTATGGGTTGTCCCGGTTTGGGCTGCCGATGAAATTACGGTAGACCCGTGGTTCGTCGAAACCATGGAGAACAACCAAGCGGTTTTAGAACCGGGCACCACCACCTACTGCAACAAGGATTTCCAAATCGAAAACCTGGGCCAGGGAATGGCCGAAGTCCTGATCATCCGGGGAAACGGGGACAACTATGATATCGACAGGATTCCTTCCGGAGGCAAACTGGGTTACAAACTGCAGGACCGATCCATTTTCGCCACCAGCGCCAGTCAGGGCAACTGGGTTACCGAAGTACGCATCGTCAATGCCACATTAGGTAATTCAAAACTCAAGATTTACTGCAAATAAAAAACAGGCACAATAATCCGGTCTATTCCAACTTTTTTAACCGAAACGAAGGGTATTTTAGCTGGGTTGGGGTGGGCCGGATTTTTATGGTAAAAGAGGTGGACGGTTACCCATAGCAGTGGTTTGGGAGAGGGTCCTATGGGGCGGAAACCACCTTCGGCGGGGTCAAAATAGGTCGTCGAACCTGCGGTTGATGGGAGACCTGCAATTCGACTTCGCTCAACAGGACACTGGGAGTGATACTGGCCACCGGCAGAACGCCCGACTCCGCCGTGCAAAATCCGTTAATGACGGTGGGATCGTCGCCTGTCACCAGAATCTTGCTGATTATGGAAAGCGGGGTCCCGACAAAATCCACTCCCCGGACCAGCTCTTCCCTGCCATCCGGAAACACCTTGTACAAATACAGAGGTTTCCCCTTGAGCACCTGGAACTGGCGGTTATCCGTCTGGGTTTCCCCGCCCACAATTTTCTTGACGAACAAACCGTAGGGTTTATTCTGCTTTTTGACCTCCTCAATCAACCTTTGCTTCAACGATGCCGCATCCAGGGTGAGGTCGGATTTCACGACAAAGTTACTCATGCGTGACATGGGCGGGTGGACGCCGTCGCTTCGGGCATGACCGTTGGTCCGGTTGAACCCCAGAACCGGCGTCCGGGACAGCAAAAAACTTTTCAGCACCCCGTGGTCGATTAAAACCACCTCCCGGCTTTGCTGGCCTTGATCGTCGGTATGATAATGCCCGATCAGGGGCGTTCCGTGGTAGCTCTTCAAAGCCGGGTTATCCACCACCGTAATGAATTCCGGAAGAATACGCTGGCCGATTTTTTTCAGGAAGGTTTTGCCGTCCTTATCCCTTCGCAGGCGGTCCCCTTCCAGCCGGTGCCCGATGGCTTCATGGAACAGCACCGCCGTCGCATCCGGACTGAAAATAGCCGGACCCACGTAGGGGTCCATGGGAGTGGCGGCTTTGAGCTCCTTCAGGGAAGCGATCAATTCGAGGGTAGTCCGGGTCAGTTCCGCCCGTGACGGGAACTGATCGATCTTTCCGAAATAAAGGGTTTTCTGATCGTGCAGTTGGGTCCCCTCTTCGGTTTTGGTCCAGGCTTCAATGTTCAATCCATATTTCAGATGAGCGTCGCGAATCTTGTTCCCATCGGAATCGTAGTAATAACGGATCACCCGGTCGGAGAAAATCTTGACCCGCGATTTTTCGATCCCGGGGGCCACCTTGAATAAATTGGATATCTGCCGGACCAATTGCTCCCATCCCGGTATGTCGAGCTTCCATTCAGGAATCGGATCGATTCGCTCCCGGACCGATTTCCCTTTGGAAAAATCGGGGAGATCATGGCTTTCCACTCCGCTGATGAAACGGCCTTTTTTCCTGAGAAAGCTGACGATGGCCTGTTTGTAACGCAGATCGGTTTCATACCACAGGGCCCGCTTGAGGGAATCCAGATCATTGTCTACCGGAATGAACTGTTCCACGGAATAGCGGTGGCTTTCCGGAAAGGAACTGTCAAATTGGGGATCGCCCACTTTCACATCCACAAACAAAGTGCGGGCCTGGTGGGTGTCGGAAAGAATTAACGCGCCGAAACTGGCCGCGACCTCAGCCCGGTCGTGATGCCGGATTTGATAAGTGATGAAATACGGCGGCCCGAAAACGTCGACCTTTAAATCAGCAAGGGAACGGGCCATCTCTTCTTCCAAGGCCTGGAAAATGACGGCATCGTCCTCAAGGGATGCGGAATGGACCGCCGCCGCGGTTAATAGAATAGCGAAAAGTATGGCCGTGGTTTTTTGAATCATCGTGGTCTCATGCAACAAACAATGGGGATGGACCTCCCTCTAATAGATTAACATACACTTTTAATTATATTCTAAAAATTTTCAATTGTTTTCCGGGAAGACCGGTAAAATAGCGGCTTATTATATAGGTTTCTTGATGATTCCCTAGTAAAAACAGGCCTTGGACCCCCCAGGCCATGAAAAATCGTTTAATTTAATATTTATGTGGAACCCTGCAGAAAATATCCTTAAACTGTTTAAATCCAGTTATTTTTCAGTTAATTACCCCAAACTATTGACAAAACCGAGGCCTGTTCTTATATTTGTTCTTTGGTTGGTTAAAGAGAAAATATGGAATTAAAGCAGATTCTCCTTTCAGATTTGAAAGGGGCCATGAAGTCCAGGGACTCCTTAAAGGTCGATACCCTTCGGTTGATTGTTTCCGACATCAAATACAAAGAAATAGACCTCCACGAAGAGCTGGGAGACGGTGATATCACCGCTCTCCTGACCACCCAGATCAAAAGAAGAAAAGAGGCCGCGGCGCTGTATGAACAAGGCGGCCGGACCGACCTCAAAGAAAAAGAAGAAAAGGAAATGGCCATCATCCAGACTTATCTCCCCGAACCGGTGGGAGAAGAGGAACTGAAACAGCGCATCGCGGAAGTGATCGCGGAGACCGTTGCTCAAGGGCCCAAAGACATGGGCAAGGTCATGAAGGTGGTGGTTCCCGAATTCAAGGGAAAAGCGGAAGGAGACCGGATCCGGAAACTGGTCACGGAATTGCTGGCTTCATAAGATCGTCAACGGAACATTCGGCGCCATTACAATACATTGAAAAAAACCATTCCTGACAATATCATCGAGGACATTCGGTCGCGGGCGGATATCTACGATGTCGTTTCCGAATTTGTCCCTCTCAAAAAGGCGGGCAAAAACTATAA
The DNA here is from genome assembly GCA_004357365.1 of Nitrospina sp. Taxonomy (GTDB): domain Bacteria; phylum Nitrospinota; class Nitrospinia; order Nitrospinales; family Nitrospinaceae; genus SZUA-226. The sequence goes on along the minus strand of SMVT01000173.1, from coordinate 11,366 downwards.
GGGTTTGTGCCCCTTCCACTCCGAGAAAACTCCCTCGTTCAGCGTCAGCCCCGAAAAGCAGATTTACCATTGCTTCGGTTGCGGAACCGGGGGCAACGTGTTCAAGTTTCTCATGGAAAAAGAAGACCTGCCGTTTGTGGAGGCGGTGAAGCGGCTGGCCCACCGCTATCAGATCACGATTCCGGAATCGGCCTATGCCTCGCGGGGAGGTGCGTCCCGCAACGAACGGGAGGCCCTGCTCCATTGCAACACCCTGGCGGCGAAATACTTCGCCTCCCGTCTCAAGGACCCCAAAGCGGGAAAGACCGCCCGCGAATACCTGCAGTCGCGTGATTTTGGCGCGCAGGCGATCGAGGATTACCAGATGGGGTGGGCGCTCCCGGAATGGCGGGATTTGCTGGGCCATCTCGAACAGCAGGCCAAATGCTCGCGCCAAACCCTGGAAAAATACGGGCTGGTGTCCAGAAAGGAGGCCCGGGACCCCCAGGACAAAGATGTATTTTACGACCGCTTTCGCGGCCGCCTGATTTTTCCGATTCAGGATGCCCACGGCAACATCATCGCCTTCGGCGGGCGCATCGTGGGCGAAGGCGAACCCAAATACCTGAACTCGCCGGAAACCCTGATCTATAAAAAAGGCCGGCATCTGTTCGGCCTCAACAAAGCCAAAGAGGCCATCCGCAAGGAAGATCAGGTGTTGATCGTCGAAGGCTATTTCGACCAGATTCGCGCCTGGGAAAGCGGCGTGAAGAACGTGGTCGCCTCCTGCGGCACGGCCTTGACCACTCAGCAGGCTCTCCTGCTGAAACCCTTCACCACCAAAGCGGTTCTGGTGTTTGATTCGGACCCGGCCGGCCATGCCGCGGTGGAGCGCGGGTTCGAAGTGCTACAGGAGAACGGGTTGTCGGTATTCGTTGCGGTTCTGCCCGAGGGGCACGACCCTGACTCGCAGATCCGGGAACAGGGCCGGGACAGCTTCCTCAAAGTGATTCAGGACGCCCAGCCGTTTGTCCATTACCTTCTGGACCGGATCCTGAGCTCGACCGAAACCCGCACCACCGAGGACAAAATCAGCGCCATCAACCGGGTCCTGCCGGTGCTGGCTAAAATCCGAAACAGCGTGGAGCGCAGTGAACATATCCGTTACGTTGCGGAAAGGGTTGGAGTCGAGGACCGGGCGTTTCTCCAAGAAATGAGAAAATCGCTGGAGCAAAACAAAAGCCGGATGGACGCTCCGGTCTCCGCCGGCAATAAAACCGGGCACAACCCGGAGCGGTACCTGATCCACCTGATGCTGGCCGATGAGGAGGCGGCGCGGGACATCTCCTCCCAGATCCCTCTCGAAGAATATCTGAATAACGATTACCGGGAAACCGCCCGCCTGCTGTACGGCCTGATCGAAGACGGACAGCCGCTCAGGGTGGACCGGTTGATCGACCGCGTCGATCAACCCGGGGTGAAAACAGTTTTGACGCGGGTGGGGGTGGAACCCATATTATTTGATGACGTGACAAAAGCCGCCACCGATTGCATTCTCGAAATCCGGAGGCGGTCTGGTGAGAAGAAAATCAATGAGTTAAAGAAACAACGCAACGAGGCGGAGCGGGCCGGCCAGACCGACCGGTCGCGGGAATTGCACCAGCAGGTGCGCGAAATGCAATTTTCTCTGCTTCCGCATTAAGGTTTTTGCATCTAAATTGATTCTATTGAAAGCACCGACTCATTTACCCAGCAGGAGAACACTCGCAAATGGCTAATGTTGAAAAAATCACAGATGTTTCCGAAATCAATCAACTGATTTCTTTAGGCAAGGAAAAGGGATTCCTCACCTACGAAGAAGTCAATGACGTCCTTCCGGCCAATCTGGTCGCGCCCGAACAAATCGACGACCTGATGCATATTTTCGGGGAAAACGAAATCGATATCGTGGACACCGCCGTGAAGGACGACAAGCCTGCCGAAGTAGCGGAACCGGCAAAAGAAGAACAGCCCGCGCCCGCAGAAACCGTCGCCGAAACCAAGCCGGACAACGTCACCATCGACGATCCGGTGCGCATGTATCTCCGGGAAATGGGTACCATTTCGCTTTTGACCCGCGAAGGGGAAGTCAAGATCGCTAAACGCATCGAGGCCGGGCAGAACGAGGTGCTTTGCGCCGTGGCCAACTGCTCCGTCACCATCCAGGAATTCCTCTACCTGGAGGACCTGGTGAAAAAGTCCGAGCTCTCCGTATTCGATTTTATCCTTCAGGTGGACTCGGAAGACAAAAAGGAAGTGTCCGAAAAAGAGGAAGCCAAACGGGTGACAAAGACCATCCGCAAACTGGCGAAGCAATTCAAAAAATCCGAAAAACTGCACCAGCGGAGCGAAACGAAGCTTTCCGAAAAAATGAAATCCAAGGTGGCCAGGGAACTGGAGGAGCAACGCGCCCTCCTGGTCAATATGGTGCGCGATCTGAACCTCCACGGCGACGTGATGGACGGCATCATTGAAAATATTTACGAGATTGCCGCGTCCTTCCGGGAGGCGGGAAAACAAGAGCGTCTGCTGGAAAAAGAATTGGGAATGCCGCTGTCTGAAGTCAAAAAGCTGGCGAAAAACTGGGCCCAGCAGAAGAGCGTAAAACTGCCGAAAAGCAAGGTGGTGACCAAAAACCAGTACGACAACCACTTAAAAACCGTTCAGGCCTGCCGTCGCAGAATCCGGAAAATCGAAAAGGAAACCTTTACCGCCAAGGACCAACTGCTGTCCACGGTACGGACCATCGCCCGCGGCCGGGTGAAGGACAAAACCGCCAAACGCGAACTGGCTGAGGCCAACCTGCGCCTAGTGGTGAGTATCGCCAAAAAATACACCAACCGCGGCCTGCAGTTTCTGGACCTCATCCAGGAGGGCAACATCGGATTGATGAAGGCGGTGGACAAATTCGAATACCAGCGGGGCTACAAGTTCAGCACCTACGCCACCTGGTGGATCCGCCAGGCCATCACCCGCGCCATTGCCGACCAGGCCCGCACCATCCGGATTCCGGTGCACATGATCGAAACCATCAACAAACTGATCCGGGTGTCGCGTCACCTGGTGCAGGAGCTGGGACGCGAACCGGTGCCGGAGGAAATCGCTTCCAAAATGAGCCTGCCGATCGACAAGGTCCGCAAGGTCCTCAAGATCGCCAAGGAGCCCATCTCGCTGGAAACGCCGATCGGCGAAGAGGAAAACAGCCATCTCGGCGACTTCATTGAGGACAAGAAAGTGTTGTCGCCGATCGACTCGGTGGTCAAGAAGAATCTCAAGGAGCAGACCATGATGGTTCTGGGAACGCTGGCCAGCCGTGAGGAAAAAGTCCTCCGTAAACGCTTCGGCATCGGGTTGGATTCCGAACACACCTTGGAAGAAGTGGGCCAGGATTTCGCCGTCACCCGGGAACGCATACGGCAGATCGAGGCGAAGGCCCTGCGCAAACTGCGGCACCCCAGCCGCTCCAAGAAACTACGCAGTTTTGTCGAAGGCTAGCCGCATGCGGGCCCATAGCTCAGTTGGTTAGAGCTCCCGGCTCATAACCGGGCGGTCCCAGGTTCGATCCCTGGTGGGCCCACCATATTTATCAATGGTTTAGGCCAAGCTAATTCCCTCCAATACCTTGAATTGTCCGCGTTTTGTCCGTGTTTTTGAGGGGTTTCCTGCCTATTTTTTAATCAGTAAGGGAATTTGGCCCTTCTCCCACAGCAAGCGGCCCGATTCGGGGTCCAGGCAGAACCATTGGCCCAGGATCCGGTCCCCGTAGAAGTCAACATTTCCATACCATTGAACGAGTCCGTTTTTGGAAGTGGATTCCCACGCCGGCGATTTACGAATCAATTACCCGCCTTCGGAGTACAACGCCTCCACTGAAACGAAAAGCCATCATTAATTGCCGAGGTGGGTTTTGAAAGCTCTGCAATAATTTTCGCGGCGTGAATAGCTTGACACATCGTAACAATCGCAATTCAGCGCGCAAGACAGCCAATATCATTAACCGTCCAACGGCCGGAGAAGGAATAGAAGTTTGTAAAAATATTTATCTGTTTGGGACTTCTTCTGCCTTCACCGTTGGAACCTCCCTCCTCCAGATATTACCGTGGTTCAAAATTGCATAAAGTGGGTTTAATTCTCCTTGTTCACCTCACAATATTTATCAAAAACATAACGGGCTATCGCCAAATCTTGCACTCCTAAACCGGTAGAATCAAAAACCGTAATCTCTTCTGGATCGTCCCTTCCTTTTTTGTTGTTTGAAATAACTTCCCCTAATTCACCATGAACGTCGTTCACCTTCATAACACCTGCACTCAGCGCATGCTGTAATTCTCCACTTTTTGAGCATTGGGCCGTTGAATCTGTTATAACTTTGGCCGCAGACAAAATATTTGCATCCAGCTCATGTTTCCCAGGCATATCTGCTCCAATCGCATTTAAGTGAACTCCCTTTTCCACTACATTTTTCGGAACCAGAGGTTTTCGTGATGGTGTTGCGGTAACGATTATATCAATCGCCAGGTTTCGTGCTTCATTCATGTTTTTAACAATTTTTATTTCCAGGGCAGGCGACTTGGTTTGGAGGTGTTTACAATAATCTTTAGCTTTCTCTTCGCTTCTTCCCCACACAAATAATATTTTTATTGGCATGATCCTTAATAAAAATTCTACCTGTAATTTAGCCTGGATTCCCGTTCCAACGACCAGAACCTTTTCGCTGCCTTTGTTAGCTAAATATTTGGCTGCAACAGCCCCCGCAGCGGCGGTTCTAAAATCTGTCAATTGACCCTCTTCCAAAAGGATACATTTCGGCAGGCCGGTTTTTGCTTCGATCAAAATCATCATGCCTTGGGATGAGTTCAGACCTATTTTGGGGTTATCGTAGAAACCTGAAGCAATTTTTATGCAATAATATTTGCTGCCCTTCACATAAGCACTTTTTACATGTGTCTCACCCTTGAATTCTTCGAGAATGATATCTTGAGGGGTTGGCATTAAAGCTTTGCCGGTGGAAAAATCAACAAAACTTTTCTCAATCACACCGATAATTTCATCAAAATCCAGTAAATTTAATATATCTTCCTTTTCAAGAATAATCGGATTCATTTCCTAACCACTTTTCTAATCGTATCCATACCTACACCTGAGCCGGACAAAACCACCACAACATTCAAATTGGCAAATAAACTCTTTTTCTTTATTAATGAAGCAATAGGGACAGCGGCAGCTCCTTCAATGATTTTATGATGCTTTTCTATCATTAATGCCATCCCCTTCTTAATTTCCTTTTCTGAAACCTGGACATAGTCATCAACATACTTTTTGCAAAATTCGAATGTAATGGAATCCGGCTCCACACCACCGGCAGAACCGTCCGAAAGCGTTGGTTTATGATCAACCTCGATTACTTTCCCGGCTTTAATGGAAGCGGACATCGCGCATGAATTCCTGGGTTCACAACCCACAATCTTTATTTTTCTGTTTTTATGTTTCAAGTAGCCGGCAATCCCCGAAATCAAACCCCCGCCACCAATACAAGCCAAAACAATATCGACATCAGGAAGTTCTTCCCATATTTCATACCCTACAGTACCTTGGCCCGCCACAATATCGTTATCATTGTAGGGAGAGATAAAGGGAATCCCTTTTTTTTCAGCTATTTTACGGGCATGAATTTCAGTTTCTCCGCTTGTTCCATCATAATTTTTAATATTGATTTTATAGTATTTCATGGCCTCCAGTTTTGTTTTTAAAACTTTTTTTGGAACATAAACCATGCCTTTTATATTTAGCATTCTGGAAACATACGCAACGGCCTTCCCATGATTCCCCGTGGATGCAGTGATAAATCCTTTTTTGAATTCATCCTGGCAAGAAAGAAGTTTATTGAATGCACCTCGAATCTTAAATGATCCTGTAAGCTGTTCGGATTCAAGCTTCAGGTAAACATTGCAATGACCCAGCTTGCTGAAAAACGGGGAGAATTCTAATGGCGTTTTGCGAATGTATTTTCTTATTTGTTTTTCAGCTTTTATAATTTCTTGATAAATTTCCATTTAATTTTAAAAAGTGTTCATGACCTGCCCCCCGAAAACGGGTCCAGAGTTTATGTTAGGATTTGGGCCTGTGATCCATACCCATTTTACGGCGTACTTTCTTTTTTCAAATACCTCCTTGCCTCCTGCAACTCCGGCAAGGTCGGATCGGCCTGCGTCCAGACGGCAAGAAGCTTCGAATACCACTCAACGGCCTCTTCCCGGTCGCCGTTGTCAGCGGCGGCACGCGCCGCGCCCAACAGAGACCGCGCTCGATTCGGATGACGCAAAAGGGAAGTGGCGAATTGTTGCGCCGCTTCCTGCGGCTTGCCGGCGCGGAGGAGAATCTCGCCAAACAATTCATAAGTGGGTTTGATAAGGCGGGGCGGTCCGGAGGGGGCAGGAAGCTTCTCTTCGATGGCCGTGGCTTTTTTCATCAATGCAATCGCTTCTTCATAATCCTTGTTCGATACCCGGATGGCTGCCTGTATCTCCAGGTCCCAGATATCCAGCCGCTCGGGGCGCTTGAAATAATTCTTGGCAAAGCCCTGGCTGCGGATTGCGTTCAGATCGGCGAGGTGGCGATCGGCGTCAGCCCGTCCCAGCATCGCCGCTGCAAAGCCGCGAACAAAGGTGAGGACAGCCTGAGCGTAGCTTTTGGGTTCCCATCCGGGGGGTTCCTTGAGGGTCGCGGCCAATTCCCAACGTTCCCTTTCAAACACCATGGCCCCTGCCATCCGTTCATAGTACTTTCCAACCCGGCGAATGGTTTTTGAATCTTGAGCCTGCGCATCGATACTTGCGTCGATCATGTCCTTTAGTTTGAGTTGGAAAACCTCGTCTGCTTTTTCGTAGCGTCCCTGTTGGAGATATACATAATGGAGCCACTGCAAGCTATGGTAGCCGCGCTGGCCTTTAGACAAATGCTCGCGCTCCACCCAGGCCACCGAGTTTCGCCAACCGGCCTCGTTGGCGGCCGCAGCCTCCGGCCAGAGACCCAACTGAACGAAGATATGCGCAGGCATATGCTGCGCATGGTGCGAGGCGGGGGCGATCTGCGCATAGCGGCGGGCCGCAGGCAACGCAAGAATCGCCAGGTCCGGGTGATCGAAAGCATGAATGGTATAGTGGGCCGCACAGGGGTGATCGGGGTTCTGGCGGAATACATCCAGCCCTATCGCGCCCGCCTGGACCTGAAGGCGAAATTTATTATCAGAGTTTCGGGCGACGCCAAGCAGGGACAGGGCATAAAAGCACGCGGCTTCCAAATCCTCTGGGTAGTCGCGGTGGACCTTCTCCATCGCATGGGAGTAGGCCTCATCACGTGATCGTTTATCACCCTTGCCGTAGAGGAGCTTGACGGCATCGAGATAGGCCCGTTCCCTGGCGGTCACCTGGGTGATGTCCTTGACTTTCGCCAGTGCCTCCTTGGCCGCTTGGGTGTCTTGCTGCTCCCAGAGAGGATGGTTGTGGGCCATGGCCTCACCCCAATAGCCCATGACGAAATGAGGATCAACTTTAGTGGACTGGCGAAACGCCTCCAAGCCTTCCTCATACCAGAACGAGTGTAGCGCGGCGACGCCCCTGAGAAAATGCCGTTGCACCTCCCTGGAACCCGAGGTCGGGAATTCTATTTTTCCTAATTTCGAAGGTAAGGATGAGGCGTCCGCAATACCTGCGGCGAACACGAATAGGGCAATGAACCCGATGCGTGATAATCGACGCAATGACATGAGAGAATGGCTTCCCTTCCAGCCAGAATGAGAGAATCAAGTGGAGCACAGGTTTTCATTCACGAACGGACCTGGCCCACTAAGTTGTACCATATTTCAAGTTAGAGTTTCTGCCTGTTGACCCGCACCCCTTTGTTGGACCATTTTTAAGGACAGCGGTACCGAGCCACTCAAGATCGAAGTCCAGATCAAGGAAGTTCCCGTTTGAGCCGGCTTTTTATCCCCTGCCTTGACATACCCCTCTCCCGATTTTATATATAGATCAGGAAAACGATGGTTCGGTACCGAACTGGAATTTCTATCACCTTAGAACTTATTCCAGGAGAATCATTATGAATCTTGTTAGATATGAACCCAAAACCTATTTGGATCGGTTTTTTGACACCGATCGCTTGTTCAACGATTTCTGGCCGCGGGCTCCGTTTGAAGGCCAGCGTAGTTTCGGCGATGCCCTGAAAGTCAACATCGTTGAAAACGACGACAACTACACCCTGATTGCCGAGGTTCCCGGCATGACGGAAAAAGATATCGACCTTGAGATCAAAGAAGGCCGGATGACTCTGAAAGGCCAGGTCGAGGAATCCCAGGAGAAGAAAGAGAAGTATTACCGGATGCGGGAATTCAGCCGCAGAAGCTTTGAGCGGTCGTTCCGGATCGGCGAAGGTGTCGATCAGGACCACATCTCCGCCAAGCTGGACAGCGGTGTCCTGACGGTAGTTCTTCCCAAGAAGGAGGAAGCCAAACCGAAAGTGGTGAATATCGAAGTTTCCTCCTAACCTCCGAAAAATCAACCCGCGTTTCTTCGGAAACGCGGGTTCTTTTTTTGGGTTTCTGGTATATAATAAATTCGTTCCAGGAAACGTACCCCGGTATTTTCGCGTCAATACCGGACGGGAATGACCAGACGCAGTTTTATCCAGGAAGGAATGACCATGAAATCCCTCGCATCGATCAATGCGAAAGACATCGAAACCATCAAAATGGCCTTGAATGACGCCATTTCGGACATCAATATGGAATTGAAGAACTCTCTTTCCGAATCCAAAATAAAGGAGGTCATGGACTATAAAACCCGGTATACCCGGGTCTACGACAAATTGAGAAACAACCCCTCCATCTACGCCCTGGCGGAATACGAACTGGACATCGCCGCCGGCGGCCTCAACGACGCCATTGAACTGCTTGAGGAACATTCCGGGGACGACCTCGACGACCATGAGAAGTCCGACATTCTGTCCTACAAAAGCGATTGTCAGCGGGTCATCGACATTCTGGCAGGCTAAGCGGCGAACCGCCGCAGGTAATTTTTAAACCCCGATTGGCGAAAGTAACTTTTGGATCGTGCGTTAACGCCTCTGCAAACCTGGGTCCAGCGTCACGCTGGGCGCCCTTAGAAATTGACGTAATACCCGTAGGCGAACAGCCATCCCGTAACCCCCGTCCCCGCCACCATGCACAGGATCCAGGCTCCCCGGCTGTTGCGTTTCATTTTCGGATGATCCTCATACATCCACGCAGAGTGGATCATCATCCCCATGAAATAGGAAATGAAGCCGAAAGCCAGAAACATCATCACGAACATGGAAGGCGAAAATTCCATCGTCCTCACCTTTAAACCCGGCCCCGGCCCGCCCGCGGCCGGAATTCAGAAAATAAAACCAGCTTTCGAGATCCCCAGGGCCACTAGCAGTTTGGACAGGCCGACCAGGCCGAAACCCACGCCGACCAGCCCCAGGGTCACCTTGAGCATGATCATGAAAAACTCCTTGCGCGTCCGGGTCTGCTGGACCCAGGTGATGAGTACGGTCAAAACCAGGACGACCAGGAAACTGATCCAGTAATACCTCACAGACATTGGGATATTCTATCAATCTTTGGATGGGCTGGGGAAAAATCCTGAGCGCAGGCCTGCACCAGGGAAATGGAGGTATTCATACTCCCCTCCTTACCAAGGAGGGGATACAGGGGAGGTTATGATAACCCTTTCCTTGCTTTTGGGATTATTTAACAATCCCATCATAACCAACCCCACCTGTATCCTCCCCTTAGTAAGGGGAGGAATATTTTAAGTCCAGCGTTATGTAAAGGTCTTTTTGTCAGGGGGCGGGAGGCGCCTGACCGGTGCGGTGCAGGGGCATCATCACCAGCTTAACCAAGGATACCTGTTCCGGGGCGCGGTATTGGGACAGGCCGATGACGATCTCCGGCTGGGGTTTGCGGGCGTCCGCGTTATAAGTCCCCAGAAAACGGTCCCACAGCGAAAGGTTGAACCCGTAATTGGAATTGGTCTCGTCCACTTCCACGGAATGGTGAACCCGGTGCATATCCGGCGTCACGAACAGCCACCGCAGGGCGCGGTCGAGTCCCAACGGCAGTTTGATATTGGAATGCGTGAACAGCGCCATACTGCTGAGAACCGCCTCGAACACCACCACCGTCAACACCGAGGGCCCGATCGCCGCAATCACTCCCATTTTGTAAATCATCGAACCCAGAATCTCCACCGGATGAAAGCGGAACCCGGTGGACACGTCCAAGTCCAGATCGGAGTGATGCACCCGGTGGAACCGCCAGAAAAACGGGATCATGTGAACCACCACGTGCTGGAGATAAATCATCAGGTCGAGAAAAATGATCCCGGCGGCCATTTCCACTGCCGCCGGCCATTGGAGATAATTGAGCAGGCCCCAGCCGTGTTGCCCGGCGAAATGGGCGGTGCCCACCGCCGCGCCCCCCAGCAACCCCCGGATCAGAAGCACATTGATACCGGTGAGGGAAAAATTGATCGCCAGCCGCCGGGGTTTGGAGTCGACGGTAGCGTGTCGCGGAATCAGGCTTTCAAGAACGAGCATCGCCCCCAGCACGCCCAGGAAAATCGAAAGCCGTATTTGATCGACGGTCATGAAAACTCGCAGTAAATGAGTAAAGGTTATTTTAAACCGGGTTTCTGGCGCACCAGGTTCACCACCCCCTGGACTATGAGACCCAGAAACCAGACGGTCGCAAAACACATTAACCAGAGAAAAACGGTATTGAACCAGTATTGGGCCGGCCGGTAATCAACGGAATTATGGATTTGCGCGTTGATCTCCCGCTTCTCGTTTACCGAAGCCCGCAAATAGGATTTGTAAAAAGGATGGGGCTGCCGGGAGGCGAATTGTTCCATTTCTTGCAGAGGCAGTCTGATGAATTGCGTGACCTCCATCACGTTTTCCCGAAAAAACGTGCGCATCCTCTGCACCTCTTCGGAGTCGGGAGGATTGCCCAGACAATAAATCACCGTGACGAGGGTCGACAGCAGAATGGACCCCCATAAGGAAAACCGGCCCACCCAATGGTCCACGGTGTCTCCTAATTCATGCGGTGCTTCTTCCATAATCCCTTTCAAATCGAATCTTAATCATAAAATACTATCATAACCCCGCCCATTCCGGTAGACCCTGAAAAGCACCCCGCCCTTCCAATCCCGTTGAAGAATCAGCCCTCCAAACCTATATTAGGAGTAAAGGAAAGGTTCTCCGGATCGCCCTTTACCGGGAGGTGAATGATGGCAAATGTTCTACCCGAAGTGCAGGCCGACAAG
>SMVT01000172.1 GCA_004357365.1 Nitrospina sp. | reverse complement strand
CGTTCTTTTTGTCCTTGAAGGAGCTCAGCTTGACCTTGTTTCCGTTTTGATCGACCGCTGAAAAATCGGGAGCCTTGTTGCCTTGTTTGACCATAATCGCTTCAGAATGTGTTCTAGGCTTCCAGCTCTTTGATCAGTTTGTCGAGGCTGGCGTTGAGCCCGAAGATCTTCGCCTTGATTTCCTTGACGGGATTCCTGCCGGGCCTCAGGTTGAAGATCATCCGCGCATCGCCCAGGATGGCATTAATTTTTTCAAAATCCGTTTTGGAGGGCTTGTTCGTTTGGGCGCATTGGGTTTCAAAGAGTACGATGATGCGTGATAATTTGCCATCCACTTGAAATCCGATCATGGAATCGCTTCTGAGTGAAGAGATTTTTTCCATGTATCCCCAGATGCCGCCGCGGCCCTGGGTCACCTCAAAACTGCCGCGCAGTTCCCGGGCGGCGTTCATGCAGGCATCCGCAAAAACCAGATGAGGCGCCAGGAGCATGAAAAGGAGCAATCCTGTAAAACATATTCGCAAGCACACGACTCCAAGTGCTGTCCTGCCTTGAAAAAATCCCATGGCACTTTCCGGTTCAGTTGGGTTGGCTCATCGAACAATCAGCTGGCTTGTTTTGCGCTGAATTGCCCATTTTTAAGCATCTAAACAAGAAAAGGGGGAGTTGTCAAACTTAAATTATTTTCAGCGATTTTATTTTGAAGGCGGGTCTACTATGAGTTGGAATCTCAAGATCACTGGCCGAACAACGCATGATCCCTCAGTTCTTTGAAGGCGGGGTCGTTGTGCAGGGCTTTCAAGACAGACGGTTTAATCTTTTGGATGAACTTCAGGTTTTCGATCGCCCCTTCCCGATCGCCTTTTTGTGCATAGGCTTTGGCCAGCAACACCCGGTGCGAAAGAATATTTTCGTGATCGGGATGTGATAGTAGAGCGCGCTCCAGCAGAGTGATAGTTTTGTGCGGCACTCCGATATGGTAATAGGCGGCCGCCATATTGAGCTTGCTTATCAGATGTCCGGAATGCGACCGGAGCGCCAAGGAGTATAACGCCAGCGCCCGCTGGTACATCCCGTAATGCGCGAACACCTCGCCCTTGTGGTTCAGCGCTTCGGCGGGATGGAAAAACGGCTCTGTGGAATTCAGCACGGCCCGGGGGTCCGGAGTTTGCGCGGGCAGTTCCGCCAGACTGATTTTGGCCAACTCGTCGGGGTCGCCCAGGGCCTGCGATTTTTCATAATAGGCCCGTGCCTGGTCCAGCTGGCCCCGCATCACCCGTAAATCTCCCAGCTCCTGGTATCCTTTGGCTTGCAGGACGGTGTCCTTCGAATGGGCGCTCATGAGCGCCTTGACCGATTTTTCCGTGAGGTCCAGCCGCAACAGCAGGCTGGCGAGGGCCACCAGCACCTGATGGGTGGCTTTATCGTCCGGTTTGAGGCGGGCGGCGGTCTGGATTTCGAACAGCGATAGACCGTACTCGCCGGACTGATACAGCGCACGCGACCGGTTGAGATGATGCTGGTGCGGGTCGACCCGTGCGGGCAGTTGGTCCGTGCCGCCTTTTTTGATGAGCTCGATCAAGACCCGGGACGCTTCCACCTTGGGATGATCCTGACGCGTTTGCCAAATCCGGTTCAGGTACTCCTCGGCTTTCTGAAATTTCTTTTGCAGGGTATACAGGTATCCCAGCTGGTAACCGGATTCCAGATCCTCTGGGTTGAGGGACAGAGCTTTGAGAAAGGACCGCTCGGCCTGGTCCAGGTCGTTGAGGTAAAAGAAATTCATGCCCCGTTCGTAATGGTAGATGGCGTTGGTTGCGTCCAACTCCGCCGCGCGGGCCAGTTCCCGGTTGGCCAGCTCCATGTGTCCCATCCCGGCCAGGGTTTGCGCGAACTGGTAATGCGAATCCTTGCTGTTGGGGTGCTGATGCACGGCGATTTTACAGGCGCGGTCCGAATATTCCACCTTTCCCAGGATGCGGTAAATCCGGCAATGCGCGAAGGAAATCGCCGGGTGCCGGCGCTGGATGTTGCGTCCCTGCTGAAGAAGCGTGTAGGATTCCTTGTAACGTTTCATTTCATAGAGGAGCAGGGATTTCAGGAGCAGGGGCGTGCCTTTGCTCGGGTTTTCCCGGTGGGCGCGCTCGATCAGGTGCATGGCTTCCTTGTATTGGTTCTTCTCGACCAGTTCGAGAAACTTCAGGTAAGCGGGATTGTTGCGGTCCCCCTTGGCCTGGTGTTCATCCCACAAGGTGATGTCCATTCCCGGGAACCCGGCCTGGGCGCCTGAGCCGAACACCATGAAACTTACCAACAGGCCGGCACCGATCCATAAAAATTTCCAATCCCGCCGTTTCAACATAAACTCCTTTTCTGTAAAGGGGCCATCAGGGTTTGACCACCCGCATGGGACGCACCGCTTTCCGGGCTTTCGATTTTTTAGGCGCCGAAAACCTTTTCCCATTATTGAATTCTACCCCGAAGGCATTGAAATGGCCGTTGGTTTCCAGCGACCACCAGGCCCCCGAACCCTCCTTCGCGAAGATCGGGTCGATATGAATTTTCATTTCACTCCCGACCTGCTGGCTGTTGGTCTTGTGGGGTTCGTACAACGTTTTGAGTTCCTTCAAGGCCGGCATCCGCCAGTCGAAATAGTTGGCAAATCCCTCCTCATTGAGTTTTTTGATGTAGGCCGAGGATCCCAGCCAGGTGATCCAATGGCCGGTCTGCAGGTACGAATCCTTTTTCATCCACATCAACGCGGTTTGGGTATCGGTGATGGTGCCGTCTCCGTTGTCGGCAAACCGTTTGTCCTGCGACCAGATTTTTTCCGCCGGGGTGGGCGGATCCGCCGGAGCCGGGGAGCCGGCCATCAAGAGAGCTCCAACGGCAAAACACACCCGCGCCAAGACTTTTTTGAAACAGGTGTTCGAAAATATCATCAGGAACTCAGTTTATCCTTCAGGTACCGGTTGACCAGAGCCGGGTTGGCCTGGCCCTTGCTGGTTTTCATGACCTGGCCGACGAAAAAGCTCATCAGCTTGTCCTTGCCGCCTTTGTAGTCAGCCACCTGCGCGGGGTTGGCGGCGATCACCTCCTCCACCATCGCCCGCAGGGCGGACTCGTCGGTGATCTGTGTCAGCCCCCGGGCCTTGACGATTTTTGCCGGCGGTTTTCCGGACACAACCATTTCCTCGAACACCGTTTTGGCCATTTTACCGCTGATCGTGCCGTCGTCGATCAGTTTCAACAGATCGGTCAGCCGCCCCGGAGTGACCGGGCAATCTTCGATATTCTGATCGTTGTTTTTCAATTCCCTCAGCAGGTCTCCCATGATCCAGTTGCTGAGGGTTTTGGGTTGATCGAACAGCTTCACGCAGGATTCAAAATAATCGGCCAGCGCCTTCGAACGGGTGAGCACGCCCGCGTCGTATTCCGGCAGACGGTATTCCGTGACGAACCGTTTCCGCTTCTGTTCTGGCAGTTCGGGCAGGGATTGCCGGACGGCATCGACCCAGGGGGCGTCGCACACGATGGGCACCAGGTCCGGCTCCGGAAAATACCGGTAATCGTGCGCCTCTTCCTTGGACCGCATGGAAAAGGTAACGCCCTTGTCCGCATCGTACAACCGGGTCTCCTGGACCACCTTGTCGCCCTGATCCAAAACCTTGGTTTGCCGCTCGATTTCATACTCCAGGGCTTTCTGCACGAACTTGAATGAGTTGAGGTTTTTGATTTCGGTCCGGGTTCCCAGTTCCGTTTGACCCACGGGCCGCAGGGACACGTTGGCATCGCAACGCAGACTGCCTTCTTCCATGTTGCAGTCGCTGACCTCGGTGTAGCCGAGAATGGCCTTGAGCTGTGTGAGATATTCCCGCGCTTCCGCCGGGGACCGCAAATCCGGCTCGCTGACGATTTCAATGAGCGGGACGCCGGTGCGGTTGTAATCGATATAACTATAGCCCGGCCGTCCGAGGTTTTCGCCGTGTATGGATTTGCCGGCGTCTTCTTCCAGATGGATGCGGGTCAAGCCGATCTTTTTGGGAGAGCTGTTGACTTGAATGTTGATGTAGCCGGCGAGCCCGATCGGAAGCTCGTACTGGGAAATCTGGTAACCCTTCGGCAGGTCGGGATAAAAATAATTTTTGCGGGCGAACCGGCTCATCGGCTGGACGGTGCAATGGGTGGCCAGGCACGCCTTGATGGCGTACTCCACCACCTTTTTGTTCAGCACCGGCAGGACCCCCGGCATGCCCAGGCAGATGGGACAGGTGTTGGCGTTGGGCGGCTTGCCGAACTCCGTCGAGCAGGCACAGAAAATCTTGGACCGGGTTTTCAGCTGGGCATGCACTTCCAGTCCGATGACCACTTCATATTTCATATCAATTCACTCAAAAGAAAACAGCCCACCAACGGGCCGCAAAGAACATACCGGCTCAATATCACGGAGACCTTTGCATAACCCGGCCATCTCAAGATCAGCGAACCTCTAATATCCCTCTCCCCTCACGGGGAGAGGGCAGGGTGAGGGGTGGTTTTAAAAAGGTTCTATAAATAAAAAGTCTTAAAATTCCCCCTTACCTTAATCCTCTCCCCCTGGGGGAGAGGAGATTCGATAATCCGCCACTGTACGCTAACCTGTCAAATCGCATGCTACTTATGCAAAGCTTTCCATTTCACCAGTTTCCCTGAATTCTAAACGCCGGACGGGGGCCAGTCAACACCGCGTTTGCAGGGCCGTATAGCCCGCCGGCGAAGCGCCGGAGCATAAACTCCCCCTTCTCCGAAGGGGGCCGGGGAGCTTTAGGCGCGACTCAATATTCTTCTCCCCTCACGGGAAGCACCCACAGGGTGACGGGCAGAGTGAGGGGCCGGGCAAGGCCCGGAGCAAATTTTTAGAAACCTTGTATCGCGCCCGTTGATCTTGGTAGCGATAACCGGCATGAGCTAGTTACCTGCGGAGGTACTCCGCCTCCCCCTTCTCCGAAGGGGGCCGGGGGGCTTCTTCCTTAGATTTTT
>SMVT01000171.1 GCA_004357365.1 Nitrospina sp. | reverse complement strand
TCTGGACAGCGGCACCGGCGACGTTCTGTTCACTCTCGCGGACGGTGGCGATCTGAGTCTCGTGCCCGGCAATTCCAATGAAAATCTGGGCGGCAACGATCTCGGCCATATCACCGCAGAGAATCTGATACTCAAGACGGACGGTGACATCAACGTGAACGGCATCACCGAGAAAAATACGGACGGGATTGCAGACTCCGTGATCCTGGAGTCCGGCGGGAACATTACTTTCGAAGATGTGGCTTCGGTCTTCCCAGCCTTGAAGTTATCGGCTGTCAATGATATCAACGTGAATACAGACATCACCACTACAAAGGGCGATTTTATCGCGGTGGCGGACAGCGAGAATAATGGAATGGGCGACTTCAATGTCGTTCCCGGCGTGGTGATCACTTCGGCGCGGGATATCGATGTGACCGCCCCCAACATCAACGCCGATGAAAATTCGTTCAACGAAACCCGGAATCTGATCCTGAACGGCAACGTGGTGGGCGACGAACCGCAGCCAGAACCATCCCCAGTACTCGACGCCGATTCCATCCAGCAGGGATCGCTGGGTACGCTCCTGACCGATTTCCTCAAGAACGGCGGGCCGAGTTGTTGATTTGACAGTCACCGAATCCGTTCGCCTTCCCCTGTCCGGCTTTTCCTTTACCGTTTCCCCTTGTGTTAAAATCCTTCCATGAAAATCCGGTGGCTGAATGCCTTGACAGTCTCTTTACTGATCACCCTGGTCTCCCTGTATCTGTATTCCCTCAACCTCACCTTTTTCCAACTGCTGGAACTCAAGGCCTACGATTTTAAAGTGTTCCTGCGGGGAACGCGCCCGGTTTCCGACCGGGTAGTGATTGTCGCGATTGATGAATCCAGCCTGAAGCGTGAAGGACGCTGGCCCTGGCCGCGCACCCGGCTGGCGAAGCTGGTGGACCGGTTGTCCCAATCCGGCGCGGCGGTGATCGGGCTCGACCTGTTGTTTCCCGAAAAGGACATTTATGTTCCCTTCGATGAGGTCAAAAGTGAATTGGTAAAGCTGGACCTGACCGGCATGAACAGCAAAAAACTGGTGAGTTGGCTGGAGCAGGTGGGCGATTCGGATGCCAAATTCGCCAATGCGATTCGCCGGTCGGAGCGGACGGTGCTGGCTTATTTTGTGTACACCACAGCAGAGCAGGCGGCTGAGGGTTCCGCGGCGATGATGGGACCGAAGGAGTTCGAGTTGCTGGATTTTTCACAGTACTCGATGGTGCAGTCCAGCGATCATTCGATCACCCCCGATTTCCTGCGTTCCATTTATGCGGTGGGTCTCAGCTTACCTTCTCTGATGAATGCCGCCAACAGCGCCGGTTACATTTCCTTTGTGCCGGAGCACGATGGAGTCATCCGCAGGATGCCCATGGTGCAGATTCATAAGGAAGCAGTATTTCCCTCGTTCAGTCTGCAATTGTTGCGTGAGGCGACAAAACTCAGTTCCGTCGTCCGGCTCTTCCCGGATCGGGTCGGGGAGATCAGGCTGGGGGATATCGGAATTCCCGTTTCGGAGCATGGGGATTTTCTGGTGAATTATTACGGACCGAAGCAAACGTTTACGCACCTGTCGGCATCCGATGTCATCGACGGAACGGTGGGGCCTGAGCAATTGAAGGACAAAATCGTTCTGGTGGGCGCCACTGCCGCCGCCCTTTTTGACCTTCATACCACCCCTTCCGGTTCGTTATATCCCGGTGTGGAGGTGCATGCCAGCATCATCGAAAATATCTTGAACCAGGATTTTCTGACGCGTCCTCCTTGGGTTCAGGTTCTGGACATGACGATGATTCTGGTGACCGGCATTTTGCTGGGGTTGGTGGCTCTTTATTTCAAAGCCTTCGGCACCGCCGTGTGGCTGGTAGCTGGAGTGGGGGGATATTTGGTCTGCGATTATATGCTGTTTACCCGGCAGGGATTGTGGGTGCATTCGGTGTTTCCGGTGTTTTCCCAATTGCTGGTGTACTTCGGAATCACGCTCTTCCGCTTCACCTATGAGGAAAGAGAAAAGCGTTTCATCAAGGGAGCGTTCAGTCAGTACCTGGCCCCGGCGGTGGTGGACCAGTTGGTGGAAAATCCAAAACTCCTCAAGCTCGGCGGGGAGCGCAAAGTGTTGTCCGTTTTCTTTTCCGATGTGGCCGGTTTCTCCTCCATTGCCGAACAAATGCCAGCGGAAGATCTGGTGGACCTGTTGAACGGATACCTGACTGAAATGACGGATATCGTCATGCAATACGATGGCACGGTCGATAAATTTGAAGGCGACGCCATCATCGCGTTTTTTGGCGCACCCATTGATTTTAAAGATCACGCCCGCAGAATCTGTTTTGCGGGGCTGGATATGCAGAAACGTTTGGCCCAGTTGAGGGACATCTGGAAAAAGGAAGGAAGGAACGAATTGTACATGCGTATCGGCATCAATACCGGGGAGGTGGTGGTCGGCAACATGGGGTCGCAGAGCCGTTTCGATTACACCATGATCGGAGATACCGTCAACCTGGCGTCGCGTCTGGAAGGCGTGAACAAGCAATACCAGACCTACACCATGTTGAGCGAATTCACTTACGAGATGGCGAAGGAGGACATCGAGGCGCGCGAATTGGATTCCATCCGGGTGGTGGGCAAGCAGGAGCCGATCAGAATTTACGAACTGCTGGGGCGCAAGGGCGAGATGGACGAGTCCATCCGGCTCATTCTTCCGCATTTCCGCGAAGGGTTGGCGCATTACAAGAACCAGCGATGGGAGGAGGGCATCACCTGTTTTGAAAACGCGCTTAACCTGTACGAAGACGACGGTCCGGCGCTGACCTACTTCGAGCGGTGCATTACGTTCCAGCACCATCCGCCACCCCCGGACTGGGATGGCGTGTTCAGCATGCGGACCAAATAGAAAGGAATCCCTTCAGTGAATTTTGGAGAATATCTGGTAGGGCGGAACATCATCCGCGAACAGGATCGGGTGCGCGCGCTGGAGATCCAGAAAACCGATCAGGTGGCATTGGGTCAGCTGGCCCTGCAAAGCGGATTGATCGACAACAAGCAGTTGTTCCGGATTCTGTCCCGCCAGAGGAAGCCGGATGAAAAAGAGAAAAGCTTCGGCCGGTTGGCGGTGGAGATGCAGTACCTGAATCTGGAGCAAGTGGAAACCCTGCTGGAACGGCAAACGCACACCAATCGCCTGCTCGGGGAGATTCTGGTCTCACAGGGGATGGTCCCCCAGATGGAGCTGATCAAGGCTCTCAAGCATTTCCGGTCGCAGAATAAAAAGGATTAAAGTTCCGGCGCGCCGGCGGGAAGTTTCCCCGGCCGATTTTGGGTATAATACGCATTCTTAATTTTTGAAGGTTCCCGAACCGGCCAGCGTGATGCTGGACCCAATTTATCTATAGCCTAGGGCTCAGTTGAAATGTTACCTTTACCAGTCAAAGTTTTTATATTGCCGCCGGCGGCTCGCCGGTGACCAGCGGAGGTGCTCCGCTTCGCAAGGAGAAGACATTGAAAAATAAAAAAGAGGTGGGCAAAGCCCTCGGCCGGGTTCCGAGCGGCTTGTTTGTCATAACGGCCCGGCACCAAGATAGAGAAGATGCGGTACTGGCCAGCTGGGTCAACCAGTGTTCGTTCGATCCGCCGGCGTTGACGATCGCGCTGGCTCTGGCGCGGCCGGCACGTATGCTGGTGGAGGCGTCGCAGGCGTTCATCGTGAACGTGCTGGGTACCAAATCGAACGATCTGATGAAACATTTCTTCAAAACCCTGGCCCCCGGCGCTTCCATATTCGATGGCTTGAAAGTGGCCAAGGGGTTTCATGATATCAGGATTTTGCGCGACGCGGTGGCCTGCGTGGAATGCGAACTGCGGGACCAAACGACTTTTGGGGATCACGTGCTGTACATCGGGGAAATCGTCAGCGGCAAAATATTGAAAGGGGGGGACCCTTATTTTCACGTACGCGACAACGGATTCAATTACTGAGGGGCGGGATTACAGCCCGATCATTTTGGGCAGGTCGAACCGGGTGAAGGCCCAGTAAATCACCATGCCGACGAAGACGAATCCGCCCACGCCTCCGGCGACCAGCAGGACCAGACGCTTTGGGTCTTTTTTGTAAAAATCCCTGACATCCACCGCAAAACTTTCCACCACACCTTCTTCCGCATGTTTCTTGAAGGTTTTGTCGATGGCGTCCCGGCCATAGATAATTCCAAAGATGATCACAATGATCAGTATTTCGATTGCGCCGATCATGGGTTCTGTTCAGTGTCTCCCTGAGTCGCATGCTCCAGCCGCGCCGGAATGAATAAATATTCCATGGAGGTCAACCGCTTGGGAGTGGCACTTTCCAGCCCGTCCTGGGCGCACCGGAAGCCGTAATCGTCCAGCGCGGTGTTCGGGTAGCTGTTGTTCCGGAATGAGGCGTAAACAAAGGACCTGAGGTCTCTCCAAGACCCGCCTTTGAGAACTTTGAACTCCCCCCCGATCTGTCCCTTTGGATTGAGGTTGTGATTTTCTTCCTTATAGTACTCTCGATCATACCAGTCGTCCACCCATTCTTTGACGTTGCCCAGCATGTGATACAGTCGAAACGGGCTCTTTCCTTCCGGCATGGAATCGGCCGGCACCATGACGTGGTGGCCGATCTCCTCTGTCCAGCTCTGCAGATACCTGGCCTTCTGATGGCTGATCGGACTGTTGCCCCAGGGGAAGAACCGGCCATCGGTTCCGCGAGCTGCCTTTTCCCATTCCGCTTCGGTGGGCAGGCGTTTGTGTTGCCAGCGGCAATACTCCGCCGCCCCCAACCAGGTCACGTTGTTGATGGGGTAAGATTCCAGTCCGCGGCGCGGCCGGAATTCTTTTTCCAGCACCAGCGTGCCGAATTTGCTGTCCTTGTAATATTGCTTGAAGGTTTTCACCTCGTTTAAAAACTCCGCGAACTGCGCCGCCGTCACTTCGTATTTGTCGATGGCGTAAGCGTCCAGGTAGACCTTATGCTCGGGCGCTTCGTCCTCTCCGTGGCCGTTGGCTCCCATGATAAAAAATCCTTTGGGAATCAGGATCATGCCATCGGGCACCGAAAGCCGCACCTCGTCCAGCAGGCGCTTGGCTCTGGCGGCATAGGGTCCTTCGGGACTGTGCTGTAAATAACGTTGGAACCAGTGCCGGGCCTTGTCCTTTTGGCCGTCCTGAAACAAAATCCATCCGCCGAAGTAATGCATCTCGGGAATATCGGAATATTTTCCGAACGCCTCGGTCAGGTCCTGGATCATGGCCCCCGCCGCTTTGGGGTCCCCGGCATCCAGCGCTTTTTGGTACCACTTCTCCGCATCCGCGAACTTTTTTTCGAGGACGTGATAAAACCCCAGGTTCATGTAAGCCAGTGTGGTGAATCGGTTTTGTCGGGCGGCGGCCCGAAGTCCTTTCAGGGTGATTTCGATTGACCGCGCCACCTGGCCGGTCTGGTAATGAATCCATCCCAGTTGAATGTAGTTTGCTATCGACCCGGGCGCGCGGTCGATGAGGTATCCGTATTGAACGATCGCTTTCGGGTAGTCCTTCTGTTTGAAGTACACGTCCGCCATGCGTTCGTTGACCTCGATGGCCTGCGGATAGCGGCGTTGCAGGGATTCGAAATAATGCAACGCCAGATCCGCCTGTCCCATTTCCAGGATCACCGTCCCCATATCCAATTGGATGCGAAGCTGTCCCGGCTGTATGCGGTTAAGAAGTTTCAAATGCAGAAGGGCGCTCACCAGTTTTCTCTGTTGCCTGAAAATGCGGACCAGGATTTCATGCGCCCGGGTGAACCGGGGATTGATCTGCACCGCCTGCAACAGCGCCACCTCGGCTTTGTCCAACGCACCGGACTCGGAATAGGCGACTCCCAGGTTGTACAGCGTGGAAAAATTTCCGGGATCGGCTTTCAGCGCCCGTTCGTAAGCGTGGATGGATGGGTCGTGTTGTTTCAATTCGGAGTAAATGTTGCCGAGGTTGTTGAGGGCGTCAATGGATTGCGGGTTGATGCTCGCCGATTGCTCCAGATAAAATACGGCGGCCTGGGGTTTGGCGGCGCGGTACATCACCAGCCCGACATTGGAAAAATACGCGCCCAGCGTTTTTTTCTTGCCCAGGTTGCTCAAAAAATATTTCGAATCTACGGTCACGCCGAACCGTTGTTCGTAAAACGAGTCGGGGAACGCCGTTCCCCCTTCCGTCGCTTCGATGTTCACCCGGTATTCAGGCGAATCGTAACGCACGAAAAAATGATTCGGCAGAGGCACGCCGTAGAGCGGCAGGTTCAACCGTTCGCCGAGGATGAGGTACAACAGCGAGAGGTTCATGCAATAACCGCGGCGGGTCTGCAACAACCCGTGCAGAAACAATTCCGCCGGATTCACCGGCATACCCGCCGGGTCCAGCGCATCGGTGTAACGGTAGCCGCCCTCCTGATGAATGACCTTGCGCAGAATGTCGACGGTTTCCATCGGCGAAGGATGGCCCTGGAGTTGACGCCGGGCCGATTCCGTCAACCGGTCCAGCGTTTGTTTCAAAGGCCCGGTGTCCAGCGCCGGGTCCCAATGGCGCGAAATCAGCAGGAGCGTTTCCGTCAGGTCGATTTTTTCTTCCGGCAGGGCCAGGGTGGCGACCAGTTCCTCCTGAATGGATATGGTGGAGACGCCGGCTTGGAGGGTTCCCGATACCGCCGGGAGGAGTCCCAGAACTCCGATAAACCAGACCAGGCATCCTGCGCGAAGATTCATGAAACACTCGGGGTTATAAAATTGATCGTTGACCCACGGAGGCCATTATATCAGATGGAGTTTGCCAAAAACACGGCGGGAATCCGGGTCATTCCCGGCGTACCACCCACCCCTCCCAGAACAGCATGACCGCCAGCATCAGGAACAAGAGGGTGGTCAAGGACACCCCGGTGCCGACCGATGCGGCGTTCAATGCCTGATCGGCCGGTGCGTAATCGACCTGGGCTCCGGGAAACCAGGAAGCCAAATCCATCTCGGAAATTTTACCGGGTGCGGATTCTGCCGGAGCGAAATTGACCGTAAAACTGCCGA
>SMVT01000170.1 GCA_004357365.1 Nitrospina sp. | reverse complement strand
CGCCCACCTCGAGCCAGTTGAAGGCACGCATGGCCTTGTCCAACTGGTTGGTGAACACGCCCGCCTGCAGGCCGAAGTCGGAAGGGTTGATGGCTTCGACAGCTTGATAAAAATCGGCGTGGGGTTCCACCACCCACACGGGACCGAACGCCTTTTTGCAGACGACTTTTTTATCCGCGGCCACCCCCGTCAGGACGGTGGGTTCAAAAAAAGCACCGTTGCGTTTGCCGCCGGTGATGCGCTTCGCTCCGCCGTCCAGCGCCTCGTGAATCCACGACTCGATGCGCTCGGCGTTGCCGGTGTATCGATCGTCGGGCCAAAGGTCACCGTGGGGTCCGGATCGCCCGGTTTCAGCTGGCTCACTTCCGGTTGCTGTTGAGTCTCTATTATACGTATTTTGGATACAAACTATAGAGGAGGAATAAAAAAAATCATGGGAATCAGCCCGCGCTCTTGAAGTTCTTCAGGGAGCGGCCCATGTGGGTGGTGGACGAAGGGTCTGGAAATTCAAGGGTGAAAATGGTCCCCTTGGGTTCATTGGAGCGCACTTGGATGACTCCATGGTGGTCGTTGATGATCCGCGTGACGATCGCCAGACCCAGACCGGTGCCTCTTTTTTTGGTCGTGAAATGTGGCATGAACAGCTTTTCCCGGTCTTTGGGATTGACGCCCACCCCGTTGTCCGAAAAATCGATCTTCACCCGCTTGGTCTGGGGATCCAAATAGGTGGTGATTTCGATCTGGCCGTTGGTGTCCAGCGCATCGAGAGCGTTGTCGAACAGGTTGATGAACACCCGCCGTATCTGCTCGGGATCGATGTACAGCAGGTTGACGTTGGGGTCCATGTTTTTGTTGATGGTTACGTCCTTCTCATGGTTGGAGTACAAGCGGGACACATCGTCGATGATCGTGTGAATCGAATACAGTTTGGGATGGGGCGTGGGCATGCGCGAAAACCGGAGAAACTCGTTCAGCAAATCCTTCATGCCTTCCACTTCCTCGGTGATGATCCGGATGCTTTCGTCGAACACCTTGGCGAACGACTTTTTGTCTTCATAATATTTTTTGCGCAGGCGCTGGGCGTTCAGCTTGATCGGCGTCAGTGGATTTTTGATTTCGTGGGCGATGCCCTGGGCGACTTCCTGCCAGGCGGCGATCTTCTGGGCCTTGATGAGATGGGTCACGTCTTCGAACACCAGCAGGAGGCCCAGGTATTTTTTGCGGTCGTCCCGCATGATTTTAATGTTGGCCATCAGGATCAGGTGGGTTTCGCCGACGATCATCTCCACCTGTTCCTCGTAGTTTTCTTTCCGTTCCTCGTTCATTTTTTTGATCATGTTGCGGATCGGCTCGTGGAAGGAGGGATCGAACGCATCTTTGTAGTTGCTGCCGATGATTTCCTTGTCGTCCGCTTCCAACAGGCGTTTGGCGGCCTTGTTGAGGGTGGTGATCCGGCCTTTTTTGTCGATGGAGATCACCCCGGCACCGATGTTCTCGAGGATGGTTTCGGTGTAATTCCGGCGGCGGTCCAGTTCGATGTTGGTGATCTGAAGATTTTCATGGGCCTCTTCCAGCGTTTTGCGGCTGGTTTTGAGTTGATCGGTCATGGTGTTGAAGGAATCGACCAGCATACCGATTTCATCGCCGGTATCGAGGTTGACCTTGACGTTGAGGTCGCCCTCGGCCACCCGCCGCGTTCCCGCCGCCAACTGCTGGATGGGCACGGTGATGCCTCGCGCCATGTAGAACCCGAGCCAGATGGCCGAGAACATAATGAGGAGCGTCATCAGAATGAAAGTGATGTAGTAATTGGCGGTCACCGGAAGCTTGAGGAAACTTTGCTTTTTGTAATCCTCAAACGTATTGCGGATGCCTTCGATTTTGATGATGGTGCTTTTCGGGATTTTGGACAACGTCAGAATATAGCCCCAGATGGAGGGTTGGCCCTCCACCATCTGCTTCAGTGGAAGCACCACCACCAGGTAATTGCCCTTGGTCTGGGACCGCATCTCGTCGGTGGACTCGCTTTCCATGCTTTCACGGATCAGGTCGGCGTAATCCAGATTGGTGTAGTTCTGCGGCATCGACTGGTTGGCATAGGACACCACGACCTGTCCCTGCTGGTCGTACACGATCACCCCGCCCAGTTCATATTCCTCGACCTTGGTTTCCACCAGGCGTTGCAGGGCATCGCGCCGGTCCTGGAGGTACAGTTGGTTTTGGATGATCCGTTTCTCGAGCTGGCGGGCGTGGAACTGGCTTTTCTGTTCCATGTGCCCGTAGTATTCGCGCGCCACTTCCATGGATTGCTGCAGGGAACGCTCTACCTGAATGCTGAACCAGTTTCCGATACTGTAACTGAACAGTTTGCTGGCCACTAAAAACAGCAGGGTGGCGGGGACCAGGGCCAGGATTAAGAAGGCTAAGATCAGTTTGGTCTGGAATCTCGCGCCGATGATGCGGCTTTTGCGTTCGTTGTAAAGCTTGACCAGGTTGCGGGTGATCATCACGATCAGCAACACCAGCAGGATGATGATCACGTTGAACAGCAACAGGATGTTGATGTTGTCCGCGATGCTGGCTTTCTGCTGATTCAGAAAATACACTTCCAGCACCGTCAACCCCACCAGGGTGACGATCAGCCATGCAATATTACGCCGGGTGCGCTGTTTCTTTTGCTGGATTTGCTCTTTGGTGAGCTGGATGTACCGGGGGTTATTGGTTAAAGGATCGGATTCCATTCGCTACCCTCTTGGCAGGGATTACCGGCTCGGATTTCTTTTGAGAGGCTGCCACTCCAAACGCCGCATCCCTGTGAAGGGTCAGGGGCGTGGATTGGGTCCACGAGGTTTCAAACTCGTTGAACGGGAGAAAGAATAGAAGATAATTGAAGGGAAACCACAACCCTTCCGCTTCCATTTCCGCTTTCACCCGCGCGTAATATTTCTCTTCCGGATCCAACTTGTAGACGTGGGCGATGGGGATATTTTTGAGGGTGAGCATCAATTGTTTGAACCGCTCCTGGCTCCTGGTGGATACCTTGCGGTTGACATTTTTCCCCTGCGACGTGAACTGGTAAACTTTTTTTAATGTGTCGTACTGCACGGTCTGGATCACTTTGTTTTGCGACACCACGTCGTCTCCAAATATGGAGGTCTGTTTGCGCAATTCGATTTCGTAGGTAAACGTCATGGTGACGCCGCTTTCGATCGCTTCCAGGATTTTTTCATTGAACGCGTCGATCAGCTCGGCATCGAGGGTGATCAATTCATTTTCGGTATGAACCCTGATTTTGGAAATGGTCGGTGCGGCCCAGGCGGGGGTCCATAAAAAACACCATATCCCCAACAATAAGATCAAGCGGCGCAGGGTTTTGGGTAAGGGTTTCATGAATGTATTAAACAGTGGGTGTCAGCTGAACTTGAATTAAAACAAGAAGTTCTCGGGTCATCCCGAGCATTCGATCGATAGGCTCTTATTCTAATTCATTTCGGTTGGGTAGTAAATACTGATTTTTATTGAGGTTGGGTGATACCTGGTGTGTTTTTGCCATACCCCCTTCAGGGAGCGCAATAGCCATCTGATTTTATGTATCTTGCGGGACGTCAATCGGTTTCGAAGTGGTGAAAAAGCTCCTCAGAACCGAAACCGGTCAGGAATGGTTCAACAGCGTCAGGATCTCGTACCATTTGTCCAGTGCTTCCCGCGGGGTCAATTCGTCGGGCCGGATGTCCTTCAGCTTTTGCACCAGAGGCGGGGAGAGAGCGGGGAACAGGCCCATCTGCTGCGGGCCGGAAGGGGCGGCGCTTTCGGAACGTCCGATGTTGGGGGTCCCCAGTTCATCGTATTCGCTGTTTTCCAGATTGAACAACACTTCATGAGCGCGATTCAGAACGGCTTCCGGCAGGCCGGCCAGCCGCGCCACCTGGATGCCGTAGCTTTTATCTGCGCCCCCGGGAACTATCTTTCTCAGAAAGATAATTTCGTCGTTCCATTCCTTGACCTGCACATTGAAATTCTGGACGCCCGGAAGCGTATCCCCCAGTTCGGTCAATTCATGGTAATGCGTGGCGAACAGGGTCTTGGCGCCGATGCGTTCCGGGCCGTGCAGGTATTCGACCATCGACCAGGCGATGCTGATGCCGTCGAAGGTGCTGGTGCCGCGCCCGATTTCATCCAGAATGATCAGGCTTCTCTGGGTGGCGTTGTTGAGAATATTGGCGGCCTCGTTCATCTCCACCATGAAGGTGGACTGCCCCTTCAGCAAATGATCTTTCGCTCCGACCCGCGAGAAGATGCGGTCCACCAGACCCAGTTCCGCCTCTTCGGCGGGCACGTAACTGCCGATCTGCGCCATCAGCGTAATCAGCGCCACCTGGCGCAGGTAGGTGGATTTGCCGGCCATGTTGGGTCCGGTGAGGATCATGATCTGGTGGTTGCCGCAATCCAGCGTGGTGTCGTTGGGGATGAACGGATGCGACGGATCGATCTGCTCCACCAGGGGATGGCGTCCGTTGACGAAGCGAAGATCCGTGTTGTCCTTCACCACGGGACGGGTGTATTGGTGGCGGTGGGCCACTTCCGCCAGAGACGCCATCACATCGAGTTCGCTGATCAGAACGGCCATCGCTTGGATGCGCGGCCCCTCCGCCGCCACCGCCTGCCGGACCTCCTGGAACAATTCCTGCTCCAAGGCGTGGATTTTTTCCTCGGCGCCGGTGATCTCCGTTTCGTGTTGTTTCAACTCCGGCGAGATGAACCGTTCGCAGTTGACCAGCGACTGCTTGCGGATGTAATCCGCCGGCACCCGGTCAAGATTCTTTTTGGTCACCTCGATGTAATAGCCGTAAATTTTGTTGAAACCGACCTTCAAGGGTGGGATGCCGGTGCGTTTCCGCTCACGCGCTTCCAGGGCGGCGATGGATTGATTGCCGTCGCGCGTGATGGTTTTCAGACGGTCCAGTTCTTCATGGCAACCGGGTTTGATCAGGTGGCCGTCTTTCATGTTGTAGGGCGGATCGTCGACGATCGTCCGGTCGATCCGTTGATGCACGGACTCGAGAGGGTCCCAGGATTCGATGAACCGTTGCAGGTCCTTGGAGTCACAGCGTTGCAGGGTCTGCCGGATCTCCGGCAGAACGGCGATCGAGTTTTTGAGAGCGATCAGGTCCCGCGGACTGCAGGCCGCCAGCGAGATGCGGCCCAGCAGGCGCTCCAGATCGTGAATGCGGTCGAGCCGGGAGCGCAATTCGTTTCGGCCCATCAAGTCGTCATGAAACACCGTCACCCCGTTTAACCGGTCCTCGATGGCGGTGCGGTCAACCAGCGGTTTCAGGATCCAATCCTTGAGGCGTCGGGCGCCCATCGAGGTGCAGGTTTCGTCCAACAGGCCCAGCAGGGAATGTTTGCGTTCGCCGTCGCTGGATTTCACCAGCTCGAGGCTGTGGACGGTGGCCTGGTCAAGCCACATGTAACTGTCGATGTTGAAGGTGAACAGGGTGTTCACATGCTGGAGGGAGGATTTCTGGGTATCGCGCAGGTACCGGATGAGGGCGCCCGCCGCGCCGACGGCGTTCTTGAGATGTTCGCAGCCGAAGCCTTCCAGCGAATGGGTTTTGAAATGGTCGGTCAGTTGCCGGTAAGCCTCTCCGTGGCTGAAGGTCCAGTCCTCGCAGGGATTGAGGCAGTACGCACCGGGCGTCAGCCCGGCGATACCCGATCCGTTTTCATTGAGGAGAGACTCCGGGGTGATCACTTCCCTGGGATCCAGTTTGTGCAATTCGTCGGCCAGCAGGCTGTGCGACCGGTTGTCCTGGATTTCGGTTACTTTGAACTCGCCGGTGGACAAATCCACCGCCGCCAGTCCGGTGCCTTCCCGCCCGATGTAGACGGAGGCGAGGTAATGGGCGCTTTTCGGGTCGAGCAGGTGATCCTCCAGCACGGTTCCCGGGGTGATGACGCGCACCACCTGCCGTTTCACCAGTCCCTTGGCCAGTTTCGGGTCTTCCACCTGTTCGCAGATGGCGATCTTTTTGCCCTGCTTGACCAGTTTGGCAATGTACTGGTTGGCTGCATGATGCGGGATGCCGCACATGGGAACGGGATTGGACTGGTTCTTGTTGCGTGAGGTGAGTGCGATATCAAGAATCTTCGAGGCCACCTGGGCGTCTTCGTTGAACATTTCGTAGAAATCCCCCATCCGGAAAAACAGGATGGCGTCCGGGTGGTCCCGTTTGATGCTCTGGTACTGCTGCATCATCGGGGTTTCGTCGGGATCGGATTTCTTTTTTTTAACGGTCTCGGTCATTGGAGAGCTTCAGTTTCTGAAACAGGGGTTGCAGGCGGTTGTACGTGCCTTCAATAAGTTCCGGGAGCACCTTGGTTTCGGAAAGCACCGGCATGAAATTGGTGTCGCCCATCCACCGGGGCACGATGTGGGCGTGGATATGGTTGTCGAAACCCGCGCCGCCGCTTTTGCCGATGTTGTAGCCGACGTTGAAGCCTTCAGGAGCATAGACCTGGCGTAGAATATCCATGGACTTCTGGATCAGTTTGCCGGTTTCCATCAGTTCCTCGTCGTTCAGCCGGGTCAGGCAGTCCAAGTGCCGGTACGGGGAAACCATGAGGTGCCCGTTGGAGTATGGGAAGATGTTGATCATGACGAAACAGTGCTCACCCCGGTACAGGATTTTTTTGCCGGAGTCGTCGTTCGCCGGAGG
>SMVT01000169.1 GCA_004357365.1 Nitrospina sp. | reverse complement strand
TGTTGGACCTGTCTTGTAATTTGCGTGACGGGAACTTTTCTTAAAGCCCCCGGTTTTCACAGTGCGGGGCGGACCCGGTTCTTTCACCCAACCCCCCCCCCCGGTAATCTGATAAACCCTTCAAAAACCAATGGTTCAAGAATTGGAGGCTTTACGAAAACCGTCCCCGGGTCGTGGAAAATCAATAATTGACAGTCTCCTGTGGGCCGAATATAATCGCCAATTCTAATACTTTTCCGCGCCGGAAAAATAGGAATGATACAATAACAGATTGAGTAAAACCGGGCGGTTCGGCGCCCTGGTGCGCCGGGCTGAAACTCTTGATCTAAAAGCCATTTCCCGGATTTCCTTTTAGAAAAACGATCCATTACGGACATAGTTCTGTGAGTGAATATCTATTCGTCATCATTTTCGCCTTGGTCGCGCTGGTCGTGATCGTCGGGCTCCTAGTGCTCTCCAGTCTCCTGGGACCGAGGAACTCCACGGTTGAAAAAAACATGCCCTACGAGTGCGGCATGCTGCCCTCGGAGGAAGCCAAGGGGCGATTCCCGGTGCGGTTCGCCACCTTCGCCATGCTGTTCATCATTTTCGATATTGAGGTGGTGTTCATGTACCCCTGGGCCGTGGCGCTGGACGAACTCAAGCTGTTTGGGTTGATCGAAATGATGGTTTTCGTGTTCGTTCTGGCCATCGCGTACATCTTCGTATGGGGACGAGGAGGTTTGGAATGGGATTGATGGATGAAGCGGTCGATTCAATCGAGACCGAAATCAATAATCTGAAATTGAACGCCAAAGACGCGCTGGACCAGTTGGGTGCGGAGTTTTCCGGCGCAGTGTACGACAGCATCCTCACCACTAAGCTCGGCAAGGTGGTCGGATGGGCCCAGAAGAATGCACTCTGGCCGGCGACCTTCGGCCTGGCCTGTTGCGCCATCGAAATGATGGCGATGGCCAACTCCCGCTGGGATGCCGCCCGGTTCGGCGCCGAGGTGTTCCGCGCCTCCCCGCGCCAGGCGGATCTGATGATCGTTTCCGGCCGGGTCTCCCAGAAAATGGCGCCGGTGCTGAGGCGCATCTACAATCAGATGGCCGAACCGAAATGGGTCATCGCCATGGGTGCCTGCTCGTCCTGCGGCGGTATCTTCAACAACTATGCCATCGTGCAAGGGGTCGACCGCGTGGTGCCGGTCGATGTGTACGTCCCCGGTTGTCCTCCCGGTCCGGAAGCCCTCCTTTTCGGAGTGATCAAGCTTCAGGAAAAAATTCTGAAGGAGGCGGGGAGCGAAAAGGCCCGCCAGAGGGTGGCATGACCAACGAGGAAATCCGCGAACAAATTAACGCAATCTTCGAATCCGCCATCAAACATTCGGAGGTCACGGAACACGGCGATCTGGTGGTGCATGTCGCCGTGGACCAGTTCCTCATGTTGATGGCCTATCTGAAGCAGAACAGGGATTACGATTTCGATTACCTGTCGCAAATCACCGGCGTCGATTATCTGGAAATGGATCCGGATCGCGAGTTCCGGTTCGATGTGGTGTACGAATTGTATTCCATGTCCAAAGACCACCACATCCAGATTCACGTGGGCCTGCCGGAAGAGGAGCCGACCCTCCCCTCGGTGTATCATCTGTGGCGTGGCGCCGATTTCCCGGAGCGGGAATTGTACGACATGTTCGGAATCATCGTGATGGACCATCCCAACATGAAACGCTTGCTCATGCCGGAGGATTGGGAGGGGCATCCCCTGCTCAAGGATTATCCGTTGACCGTGGAAGAAGTCGCCTTTTCCCACAACCCCGACCACAAAAGCGAACTCATTAAAACTCCAGAAGACATGAAAGTCGATCCATGGGCGTAACCGAACAGGGTTTACTCGAGCGCGATAAAGACACGATGACCCTCAACATGGGTCCGCAGCATCCCAGCACCCACGGGGTGTTCCGGGTGATACTGGAGATGGACGGCGAGATTGTGAGATCCGCCGAACCGGATATCGGCTTTCTCCACACCGGGATCGAAAAAAACGCCGAGAACAAGCGCTACGTGCATTGCATTCCGATGACCGACCGGCTCGATTACCTCAGCCCGCCACAGAACAATCTCGCCTTTTGCCTGACCACTGAGAAACTGCTGGGCGTCAAGGAACTGCCCGCGCGCGCCGATTACCTGCGCGTCATGATGTGCGAGCTGGGGCGCATCGGCAGTCACCTGGTGTGGCTGGGAACGCACGCCCTCGATATCGGCGCGATGACGGTGTTCCTCTACACCTGGCGCGAGCGGGAGATGATCCTCGACCTCAACGAAATAATCTCCGGCGTGCGGATGATGACCAGTTACATCCGCATCGGCGGCGTGGCGCAGGACGCCACTCCGGAGTGGCTCGACGGGGTCCGCAAATTCGTCGACTATTTCCCCGCCAAGGTGGATGAATACGAAAGCCTGCTCACCAACAACCCGATTTGGCTCGACCGCACCCGCGGCATCGGCACCCTGACCAAGGATGAAGCGATTTTGTGGAGCATGAGCGGTCCGATCCTGCGCGCCGCCGGGCTCGATTGGGATTGGCGTAAAAAAAAGCCGTACTCGCGGTACGACGAATTCAAGTTTGACGTGCCCACCCAGGATCACGGCGACATCTACGACCGTTATCTGGTGCGGGTGGAAGAGATGCGGCAGAGCCGCGAAATCGTCAAGCAGGCGCTCGACCACCTGCCGGACGGGCCCTACAAGATTGAAGACAACAAAATTTCCCTGCCGCCGCGCGATACGCTGCACACCAGCATGGAAGCGCTGATCCATCATTTCAAATTGGTGTCCG
The DNA here is from genome assembly GCA_004357365.1 of Nitrospina sp. Taxonomy (GTDB): domain Bacteria; phylum Nitrospinota; class Nitrospinia; order Nitrospinales; family Nitrospinaceae; genus SZUA-226. The sequence goes on along the minus strand of SMVT01000169.1, from coordinate 11,455 downwards.
ACGGTGTGAAAGTGCCCAAAGGAGAAGCCTACGTGCCCACAGAAGGCCCGCGCGGCGAGGTCGGTTTCCACATTGTTTCCGATGGCTCCAACACGCCCTACCGGGTGAAAATGCGCGCGCCGTCGTTCATGGGCATTCCCGGCATGTGCCAAATGATGGAAGGCGCGTTCATCTCCGATGTGGTCGCCATCATCGGAAGCGTGGATATCGTGATGGGGGAGGTGGACCGCTGATGTTTATTTTCACCGAAGCCTCCGAAGCCCGGATAAAAAAAATCCTCGCCAAGTATCCCGAGGACCGCAAACTCTCGGCGATCCTGCCTCTGTTGACGCTGGCGCAGGAACAGGAGGGTTACATCACTCCCGAGGCGATGATCGAGGTCGGGAAGCGTCTCGACGTGTCTCCGGCGTATGTCGAGTCGGTTTGCAGTTTTTATACGATGTACTACACCAAACCGGTCGGCAAGTACATCGTCAAGTTCTGCATCAACATCAGTTGCCACCTCAATGGGTGCGACAACCTGCTGGAATACACCGAGAAGAAACTGGGGATCAAGGAAGGCGAGACCACCCCGGACAAGAAATTCACCCTGCTGAAGGAAGAATGCCTGGCGGCGTGTTGCGAGGCGCCGGTGATGCAGGTCAACAACAAATATCACGTGAACCTGACGCCGGACAAAGTGGACCAGGTCCTGGCGTCCTGCCCGTAAAAATTATGACGCTAATTCTGTTCAAAGACATCGATACCCCCGGACTCACCTCCATCGACGTGTACGAGAAAACGCTCGAGGGATACCAGGCCCTCAAGAAAGCGTTTGCGATGAAGCCGGACGAGGTCATCGAAATGGTCAAGGCGTCGGGCCTGCGCGGCCGCGGCGGCGCGGGGTTTCCCACCGGGCTCAAGTGGAGCTTCCTCGCCAAGGACGTGTTTCCGCGTTACCTCGCCTGCAACGCCGACGAATCGGAACCCGGCACCTGCAAAGACCGCGAATTGTTGATGAAGAACCCGCATCTCCTCATCGAAGGGATGATCCTGTGTTCCTACGCCTGCCGGATCGAAACGGGTTACAACTACATGCGCGGCGAGTTCTGGGAATACGAATCCGTTATGGAAAAGGCCCTCGAGGAGGCTTACGAAAAAGGCTATCTCGGCAAAAATATTATGGGGTCCGGGTTCAATCTCGAAATTCACAACCACATGGGCGCCGGCGCATACATCTGCGGCGAGGAATCGGCTATGTTGTCGTCGTTGGAGGGGGAGCGGGGCGAACCGCGTATGAAACCGCCGTTCCCGGCCGTCAAAGGATTGTACGGCCAGCCGACCATCGTCAACAACGTCGAAACCCTGTGCGTTCTGCCCTTTATCGTCAGAAACGGCGCCGCGGCCTATGCCGCCATCGGCACCGAAAAAAGCAAAGGCACCAAACTGGTCAGCGTGTCGGGTCACGTCAAAAAACCGGGGAACTACGAAGTTCCGCTGGGGACGCCGATCATCGACCTGATCGAAAAATATGCCGGCGGCATCCGCGACGGCAACAAGCTGAAAGCGTTCATCCCGGGCGGGTCCTCGGTGCCCATTTTGCCTGCGTCCAAGGCGGATGTGCCGTACGATTACGAATCCCTGCAGGCGGCCGGCTCGATGCTGGGCTCCGGCGCGCTCATCGTGATGGACGACACCACCAACGTGGTCTCCGAAATCCTGCGGATCACCAGCTTTTACATGCACGAATCCTGCGGCAAATGCACGCCCTGCCGGGAAGGCACGCGCTGGATGTACCAGATTTTGTCCGAAATTCAAAACAAGGTAGGGAAACCCGAACAGCTGGACCTGTTGATCGATATCTGCGACAACATGGAATTCAAATGTTTTTGTCCATTGGGCGACGCCGCCGTCGCGCCGGTGGTCAGCAGTATCGAGCATTTCCGTGAGGATTATGAGGAACTGCTGGGGTCCTTGAAAACCGGCCAACCGGTGGGAACAACCTAGATGAATACCGCAACTCAAACCGATACCGTCACATTGACCATCGACGGCAAGTCCGTGACCGTTCCCAAAGGAACCATGGTAGTGGATGCCGCCGAAACGGTGGATATCGAAATTCCCGTCTTCTGCTACCACAAAAAGCTCGGCCCCTTCGGCTGTTGCCGCATGTGCCTGGTGGAGGTGGAAAAAATGCCGAAGTTGACCACCGCCTGCACGCTCGCCGCCGGCGAGGGCATGGTGGTCAAAACCGACACGGGAAAAGTGGAAAAAGCGCAACAGGGCATGCTGGAGTTCACCCTGCTCAACCATCCGCTCGACTGCCCGGTGTGCGACAAGGGCGGCGAGTGTCCGCTCCAGGACCACACGTTCAGGTTCGGCCCGCCGGACACGCGCATGGAATACAACCGTTACCCCCGCGACAAGGCGACGCCCCTCAGCCCGGTGATCACCATCGACCGCGAACGGTGCATCGCCTGCCAGCGGTGCACGCGTTACAGCGACATCATCGAAAAGGACCAGGCGCTGGTCATGCTCAACCGGGGATTCCAGAACCGGGTCGCGACGTTTAATGATCAACCGTACGACACCCGTTTCTCCGGCAATGTCATCGACATCTGTCCCGTCGGCGCGCTCACCAACACCGATTTCCGATTCACCGCGCGGTCGTGGGAACTCACCAACGCCAGCACCCTGTGCGGCCATTGCGCCTGCAATTGCAACATGACGCTGGGCGCGCGCCTCAACGAAATGAAACGCATCACCACCCGGCCCAACGATCTGGTGGACGACGGCTGGGTCTGCGACAAGGCGCGCTGGGGATACGATTTCACCAAGAGCAAAAACCGGATTCAGCAACCCCGCAAGCAGGGGCAGGCCGTCGGGATTCAGGAAGCCTGTGCGGAGGTGGCGGCGTCTCTTAAAAAAATCGTGGAGGATCACGGACCCAACAGCGTCGGGTTCATCGGCTCCGGTTACGGCTTGAATGAAGAGTTATACCTGTACCAGAAACTGTTCCGCTTGAACCTCGGCACAAACAACATCGACCACAAAACCTATACCGACACACCGGGTCTGCCGGTGGCGCATTTTGATTTATTGGATGTGGAAACGTCCGATCTGGTGGTGTTGATCGCCAGCGACCCGACGGAAGAGTTGCCGATTCTCGATCTCAGGCTCAAAAAAGCCGTGACCCAGCGGGGAGTCAAAATGATCGTGCTCAACGATCAGCAGACGTTGATGGATAAATACGCCACCCTGTCGCTCCGCTATAACATCGGATCGGATAGAGTCGTGCTGGCCGGGCTGAATGCTGCGTTGCAGGGCCAGGCTCCGGAATCGAATTTGGAACAGGCCACCGGTATTCCGGCGGATCAATTGAAAGCCTTTGCCGACAAGATCAAAACTGCGAGTAAGGTTTGCGTGATTTATAATCCCGCCGCGCTGTCGGGGGGTTCGGTTCATACCTTGAAGCAATGTCTCGCCACGGCAGGAGGCCTTGCGGATACCACCGTCGGCGCCCTGCCCGCCGCTCCCGTCACCAACGCGGTCGGGGCGATGGATATGGGGGTGCTTCCGGATTGCTATCCCGGCGGCATCGCGTTAACCGAAAGCGACGCGATCAAAACGAAATGGGGCGACACTGCGCCTTTGGAGAAGGGACTGACCGCGCTGGAGATGATTGAAAAAGCCAAGTCGGGTGAGCTGAAAGCGCTGGTGGTGTACCGGTGCAACCCGGTGGTGGATTTCCCCAGCGGCCATGAAGTGGGCGAAGCGCTTAAGAAACTCGACCTGCTGGTGGTGCACGATATGATGGAAACCGAAACCGCCAAGCTCGCGCACGTCGTTCTACCCTCCAACGGACCCGGTTTCGATGAAGGCACCACCACCAACATCGGCGGGCGGGTGCAGTTGCGCACCAAGGGATTGACGGCCGACAATCCTGGCGACTGGAAAATCATCTCCACGATCGCGAAAGAGTTGGGACAGGAAACCGCGCCCAAAGACGTGCATGCGGTGACCGCGGAGATTGCCGAAAAGGTGAATGGCTATCAGGGCATCAAACGCTCGAGCATCCGCAAGGAAGGCAGGAACCGCGAGGGTTTTCCGTCAATGAATAGAGCTTCCGTGGCCGAGGCCAATGGATCGGGTGACGGTTTGGTCCTGCGCGTGGCCAGCGTGCTGTTCAGTCACGACAAGATACTGGATGCCGAATCACCGCTGGCGCATCAGTTCCAGCCATCCACCGTGCATCTGCATGAAACCGATGCCGACGCATTGGGCGTGCAGGAAGGGGACGAGGTGCGTGTCACCGGCAACGGTCACGAAGTGAAGGCCGAAGTCCGCGTGTCCAACCGGTGCAACCCGGGGGGCGTGGTGCTTCCGAAGGTTTCCGACGAGCAGGGCGTGATGTCCCTGGCCGAGGCGGGGAAAGCCTTGAGCCGGGTGACGATTCGAAAATAATGTGATGGTTCGGAAGGGGTTGTCTTGATCGACGGTATTCTCAATTTTCTCGACCCGTACTGGTGGCTGATCATCGGTGTGGTGAAGGCGGTGATTATTGCGGTGGCGCTGTTGTCGATGGTGCCCTTGCTGGTCTGGCTGGAGCGGCGGCTGATGGGGCGGTTCCAGGTGCGCCTCGGACCCAACCGGGTTGGGCCGTTCGGGTTGGGGCAACCGTTCGCTGACACGATTAAACTCCTGTTCAAGGAAAACATCGTCCAGAGTGGGGCGGATAAATTTTTATTTTATCTGGCTCCGGCGATTGTGGTGTTCGCGGCGATTGTCACGTTTGCCGCCATCCCGTTCGGCGAACCATTTGAAGTGGGCGGGGAAATGGTCGGCCTGTGGGGGGCGAACCTGAATATTGGTATCTTGTTCGTCTTCGCCATCTCGTCGATGGGCATTTACGGGATCGTTATCGCCGGGTTTTCGTCGAACAATAAATATTCGCTGATGGGCGGTCTGCGCTCCTCGGCGCAGATGATCAGTTACGAATTGACGCTTGGCCTGACTGCCTTGAGCGTGGTGATCATGAGCGGGTCGCTCAATCTGTATGATATCGTGAAAGACCAAAGTGATTGGCCTAATGCGATTCCCATGTTTCCGGCGTTCGTATTATTTTTTATTGCCGGAGTGGCGGAAACCAACCGGGCGCCGTTCGATTTGCCGGAGGCGGAACAGGAACTGGTGGCCGGGTTTTTTACGGAATATTCGGGCATGAAATTCGCCATGTTCTTCATGGGTGAATATGTCAACATGATTACCATGAGCGCCCTGGTGACGATTCTGTTCCTCGGGGGATGGCATTCCTACATCGGGCTGGATATTCCCATTCTGGTGTTCGCGTTCAAGGTTTTTTTACTGCTGTGCGTGTTCATCTGGTTGCGGTCAACGTTTCCCCGCATCCGGTACGACCGGTTGATGGTGTTCGGGTGGAAATTTCTCCTGCCGTTATCCCTGGTGAACATGCTGGTCTGTAGCGCCTATAAAGTTTTATGGGCCGCATGAGGATTTCATTATGATAAAAGCTGTGTTCCTAGGCGCGTACAACCTGCTGGTGGGGTTGGGCGTCACATTCAAAAATATGCTGTCGAAGCCGGTCACCATCTGCTATCCGGAACAGAAACGGGTCATGCCGGAGCGCTTTCGCGGCCGTCATTTTTTGACCCGGGACGAGGATGGGCTGGAACGGTGCATCGGGTGCAGTCTGTGCTCCATCAATTGTCCGGTGAATTGCATCCACGTGGTTTCGGCGGAGAACGACCCCAACAACCCCGTGTCCAAGGGGGAACGCTATGCGGAAGTGTACGAGATCAACCTTCTGCGTTGCATTTACTGCGGGTACTGCGAGGAGGCGTGCCCGGTGGACGCGGTGGTCCTGCGGGAGCATTACGAACTCGCCGATTACGATCGGAATACATATATCGCGACCAAGGAAGATCTTTTGGTCTATCCCGAACCGAACCAGTTCACCGTAAATTTTCTGGGCAACACGAAAATCGTAAACAAGTAGGCCCGGAGTTTCGCTGAACCTCCTTCCCATCTATTGGCCAAATGAATCGGCGGTTTTCGCCGAATCGCATAAACAGGTGTTCCGCAAAAAAGCTTGCGGAACCGGACGCGGCGGGAGTTTTTGTGTTTGAAACCGGCGCGGGCCGGAAGCGGAGAAGAGAATACCCATGATGGAATTTCTGGATCAGTTGTGGTCGTTGAACCTGGACCGTGAAACGGTATTCGGTCTGTTTGAGCAGGGCCTCGTGTTCGCGATTGGCATGACGGCCATATTGGCCAGCCTCGGGGTCATCCTTTGCGCAACTCCCATTTACAGCGCGCTGTACCTGATCGTCAACATGATGTGCCTCGCTCTGTTGTTCCTTTTATACAATGCCGAGTTCCTGGCGGCGGTGCAGGTGATCGTGTATGCCGGAGCGGTGATGATTCTGTTCCTGTTCATCATCGCCCTGTTGGGGGCGAAAAAGGAGAAGCGGGATTTGTCGTTCCAGAACCTGGCGGGTCTGGGGTTTGTCGGCCTGCTGTTCTGCGAACTGCTGATGTCTATGATGGTGGGCGAAACCAAACCGGTGGAAGGGCGGGTGACGCTGGAAGTGGTGCAACAGGTGGGTAGCGCGAAGGCGATCGGCATCGAGTTGTTTTCCCATCATATCATTCCATTCGAGCTGGCGTCTCTGCTCCTGCTGGTGGCGGTGGTGGGAATCATCAGTCTGGCTAAGTTTTCCAATAAACAATTGCGAAAGCGCACGAGGTTTTGATTATGGGAAGTGAATTTGTATTGTTTGTCAGCGCGACGGTGTTTTCGATCGGCGCCTTGGGGTTCGTGATCCGCAAAAATCCGCTGGTCATGTTCATGTCCGTGGAGCTGATGCTGAACGCGGTGAATTTTCTGCTGGTCGGGTATTCCAGTTTTCTTAATTCGCTGGACGGTCAAATCTTCGCGCTCATCATCATGACCGTGGCGGCAGCGGAAGTGGTCGTCGGGCTCGCCATCATTTTGACTATTTTCCGCACCCGGCATGAGTTGGATGTGGACCATATCAATATCTTGAAGGGGTAACCGGTTTGTACTCGCTGAGTTGGCTCATACTATTTCTGCCGATGGCCGGTTTTCTCGGCCTGGCCTGGTTCGGGAGGTACATACCCCGATCCGTCGGGGGGTGGTTCGCCTGCGCCACGGTCGGCGGCGCTTTTGTGGTGACCCTGCTCCAGCTGGTCCAGCTCTATGCGGAAAACCCCGCCGACCGATTGAACCACGTTCTGACCCTCTACCCGTGGATCGTGTCGGAAGGGTTCAGCCTGAATGTTTCGATCCTGGTCGATCCGCTGTCGGTCTTCATGTTGCTGGTGGTGACGGGCGTGGGATTTTTGATCCATGTGTACTCCATCGGCTACATGCACGACGATCCGGAATACCTCCGGTTCTTTTCGTACATGAACCTGTTCATCTTCGCCATGTCGCTGTTGGTGCTGGCGGCGGATTTCTTTTTCCTGATCGTCGGCTGGGCGCTGGTGGGGTTGGCGTCGTATCTGCTTATCGGGTTCTGGACGGACAAAAAGAGCGCCGTGCTGGCGGCGCGCAAAGCGTTTGTGATGAACGTGATCGGCGACGTGGGCATGGTGATCGCCGCATTTATGATTTTCGAACATTTCGGTACGCTCAATTATGTGGAGGTGTTCAAAGCCGCTCCCACCACCTTTTCCTCAAACGATGACGGCATTCTGCTGATCACATTTCTCCTGCTGGTGGGCGCCTTCGCCAAGTCGGCGCAGATACCGCTTCACACCTGGCTGCCGGACGCGATGGAAGGGCCGACGCCGGTCAGCGCACTGATCCACGCGGCGACCATGGTGACCGCCGGTGTGTACCTGATCGCGCGGTGCAACGCGCTGTATATGATGGCGCCTTTCACGATGTACCTGATCGCGGCGGTCGGCCTCCTCACCGCACTTTTTGCCGGGTCAATCGCCATGGTGCAATACGACATCAAACGGGTCATTGCGTACTCCACCATGAGCCAGATCGGATTCATGTTCCTGGCGGTGGGTGTCGGCGTGTTCAGCGTCGCCATGTTTCACCTGATGACGCACGCGTTTTTCAAAGCGCTGTTGTTCCTGGGAGCGGGCAGTGTCATCCACGGGATGGCAGGTGAGCAGGATATTCGAAAAATGGGTGGACTGCGTTTTGTGATGCCCGTCACTTTCATCACGTTTTTGATCGCGGCGCTGGCGTTGTCCGGATTTCCGTTGACCGCCGGGTTCTTCAGCAAAGAAGAAATCATCATGAACGCCTACCACGCGGAATTCGGGAACTTCGTGTATTGGGGCCTGGCGGTGATCGCCGTGGGCATGACCGGCTTCTACACCTTCCGTATGTTCTTCTACACTTTCATGGGCAATACCCGATCGCCGGAATTGCGGCCGCACGAGTCGCCCAGGGTGATGACCGCGCCTCTGATGGTACTGGCGGGTCTGTCGCTGGCGGGCGGTTTTCTAGGCCCCTGGACCCATGATTTCCTATCGCCGGTGTTCGGTGGCGCGGTGCCGGTGCATCACGAGGACGCCATGCTGGAAATCATCGCAGTATCGGCGGCTCTCGGCGGTATCGTGGTCGCCGTGGCGATTTACATGACAGGCAAGGGCCAACTGGCCTTCGTCAAGCAGATGCTGGCGCCGTTGTACGAGCTGCTGTTCAATAAATATTTCTTTGACGAAATCTACGATTTTCTGATCGTGAAACCCGTGAAGGGTATCGGCCAATTCATGGAAGAACGGGCCGAAAAGGGGGGTATCGACTTTTCCGTCGACGAGATAGGGCGACAGGTGCGGGAGGTGAGCCGCGGAATCAGTATGTGGCAGTCCGGCAAGGTGCGGATGTATGCGCTCAATATGGTCGCGGGTATGGTGACCATTTTATTGTTTGTGATTTTCCTGTGACGCTGAAGCAATGAATCATCTAATCACAGCCATTGTGTTTCTGCCGATGGTTGCCGCGATCGTCATCATGATGACGAAAGTGGTCCGCAACCACAACGAGAAGGTCATTGCGATCGCCATTGGCGCCAGCTTCCTGACCTTTCTCGGCGCGCTCGGCCTGGTGGTCGTGTTCGATTCCGACCACCACGGCATGCAGTTGGTGACCTCTGTCGAATGGGTGTCGGTGCTCAATATTTATTACAAGGTCGGGGTCGACGGCATCAGCCTGTGCCTGGTGGTGCTGACCGCCTTCCTGGGAGCGCTGGCGATTTATTTTTCGCAGGACCACCGGAAAAACCTGAAATATTTTCTGGCGTTGATTTTAATGCTGGAAAGCGGAACCATGGGCGTGTTTGTGGCGATGGATTCCATTCTGTTTTACGTGTTCTGGGAATTGATGCTGATCCCCACGTATTTCCTGATCGGAATCTGGGGCGAGGGTAACAAGGTATACGCCACCACCAAGTTTGTCATCTACACGCTGGTGGGAAGTCTGCTGATGCTGATCGGCCTGATCTGGGTCACGATGGTTCATTACGATTTGACGCAGACACTGACCTTCGATATCCCCACGTTGTTGCAGACCCAGATACCGGCGGACATCCAGCTTTACATGTTCCTCTTTTTCTTTCTGGCGTTTGCCGTCAAGTTGCCTATTTTCCCCTTCCACAGCTGGTTGCCGCACGCCTATGTTTCCTGTCCCATTCCGGTACTGATTCTGATGACCGGGGCCATGTCCAAGGCCGGGGCTTACGGATTGATCCGCTTCTGCCTGCCGTTGTTCCCCGAGGCGATCGCCGACTGGGGACTGTGGATTGCCACCGCCGCGGCGGGCGGGATTGTGTACGGCGCGTGGATTGCGATGATGCAGAGGGATCTGAAAGCGCTGGTGGCCTATTCCAGCATCAGTCATCTCGGTTTAATCGCGCTCGGAATTTTTGCGTTCAACGGCCAGGGCATCGAGGGCAGTGTGTTGCAGATGGTCAACCACGGCATCATCGCCTCCGCTCTGTTTATCATCGTCGGCATTCTGGAAAAACGGTTGCGGACGCGCAATCTGGATCAAATCCGCGGGATGAAAACGCAGATGCCGGTTCTGTACGGCATCTTTATGCTCATCACCCTGGCGGCGCTGGGCATGCCCGGGTTGAACGGATTCGTCGGCGAATTTCTGATCCTCATGGGCGTGTGGGGATCGCACCTGTTGGACGGCATGGCCGGCCTGTTAGTTCTGGCGGCGGGATTGGGGATCGTGTTCGCTTCGGTCTATATGCTCTTCATGTTCCAGGGAACCATGCAGGAACCCCTCGAGCCAAAGTTTGACGACGTCAAGGACCTTAACTGGAAAGAGTTGAATCTGTTGATTCCGGCGTGCATTCTGGTGGTGGCCATCGGTTTGTATCCCAAGCCGGTGATCGACCGGGTTTCCCCGGCGGTAGACCACATGCTTCACATGGAAAAGAAGTTCAAAGCCTTCGGTGCGGATTCCGGTCTCGGCGGGGGCCATTAACGGCGCCCTGGGCCGGTATGAACCTCCCAATCATTTTTAATCCCTCCTTGAATTCAATCGAATCATGAAACTGGGCGAACGGATGGTCGACGGCATTTTTCTCGAGCGACCCAACCGTTACCTGGCGCGGGTCGAAATCGATGGGAAACCGGTTTCCGCCCACGTTCCGGATCCCGGCCGCCTGCCCGGATTGATGATTCCGCAACGGCGCGTGCGCCTTATTCACAGCCCCGGTCCGCAACGCAAAACCGATTACACCCTGGCGCTGGTGCGGCATGGGCGCCTCTGGGTGTCCGTGTTTCCGGTATTCGCCAACCGTCTGGTGGGCGAAGCGCTGGTGAACCGCACCCTGCCTGGATTTTCCGGTTACACCGATGTGGCTTCCGAGGTCAAGGCCGGGCACAGCCGGTTTGATTTCCGGCTCGACTTTCCGGACGGTCCGATGTGGGTCGAGGTGAAGTCCGTCAGCCTGGTGGAGCAGACGGTGGGGAAATTTCCCGACGCGCCGACCGAACGGGGCCGCCGCCATGTGGAGGAGTTGACGGCGTTGAGGCGCAAGGGAACCCGGGCGGCAGTGGTGTTTGTTTCTCAGAGGTCCGATACCCGGACCATCACCCCCCACGAGGCGATCGATCCGGAATTCGGGGAGCGGTTGCGGGAAGCACAACGGGCGGGCGTCGAACTGTATGGCTTCAATTGCAAGGTGACCGCATCGGCGGTGACCCTCAACCGTCCGGTCCCGGTGGTGGTGTGAGGCTTGGAAATTATTTGAGGAACGGGGTCAGGTTGGGTTCCAGTCTCCAGGTCGCGCCGTTGTGCTTCCAGCGTTGATCGTGAAGGAAGGTTTTGAGCTGGTTGCTGGGACTAATGGTGACTTGATAGCGCATGGTGATGACCACTTCATTGAAATCCCTTTCGGGATTTTCGGCGCTGATCTCCAGCGGTTTGCCGTCCTTGAAAAAGGCCTGGTTCAGC
>SMVT01000168.1 GCA_004357365.1 Nitrospina sp. | reverse complement strand
GCCTGAAAGTATCGTTCCCATCCGGGCCGATCTGCGCGACTCCCGAGCCGTTGCCGAAGCCTGCCGCGGACAGGACGCAGTGTTTCATGCCGGGGCTCTCACCGGCATCTGGGGAAAAAAGAAGGATTTCTATCAGATCAATGTCGCCGGCACCCGCCACGTGATCGATGGGTGCCTCGAACATGGAGTCCGGAAACTGGTGTTCACCAGTTCTCCCAGTGTGATTTTCAATCAGAGCGATATGGAACAGGTGGATGAAACCGTTCCTTACCCTTCCTATTATCTTTCCGATTATCCGGAGACCAAGGCCTTGGCGGAGCAGGCGGTCCTGGCCGCCAATGGCCGGCAGGGATTGCTGACGGTGACCTTGCGGCCGCATTTGATCTGGGGGCCGGGAGATCCGCATCTGGTTCCCAGAATCCTGGATCGGGCCCGAAAGGGTCAATTGGTCCGGGTGGGGGAGGGCGTCAACCGGGTGGATATAATTTATATCGATAATGCCGTGGAGGGTCATATCCGCGCCTGGCAGGCCCTTGAGGAGGGTTCCCCGGTGGCGGGGCGCTGTTATTTCCTCAGCGACGGCGAACCGGTGGTGCTGTGGGACTGGATCAACCGTATACTGGGTTCTATGGGTATCCCCCCGGCGACCCGGAGCATTTCGTATGGAACGGCGAGGAGATTGGGCTGGATATTGGAATGGGGGTACCGCATTTTCGGTCTGCCCGGGGAACCCCGGATGACCCGGTTCCTGGCGGCGCAGTTGGCGACCTCGCACCATTTTGACATTAATCGGGCCAGGAAGGATTTTAATTACGAAGCGGTGATTTCCCCCGAGGAAGGGATGAAACGCCTGCTCAAATCGCTTCAGGCTCGCCCAGAAGGTTGATGCGGTGGGCCAGGCAACCGGCGCCGAATCCGTTATCAATATTGACCACCGAGACTCCCGGGGCACAGGCGTTGAGCATGGTGAGCAGGGCAGCCAGCCCTTCGAACGCGGCGCCATAACCCACCCGGGTGGGTACCGCGATGACCGGGCAGTCCACCAGCCCGCCAACGACGCTGGCTAAAGCGCCATCCATTCCCGCCACCACAATGATGACCCGGGCCTCCCGTAAGCGGTCCATTTGGTCCAGCAGGCGGTGAATTCCCGCCACCCCGACGTCATAAATGGTTTCGATCCGGCTTCCCAATAGTTCGGCGGTGGTGACCGCCTCCGCTGCGATGGGGATATCCGAGGTCCCGGCGGTGAGGATCAGAATGCGCCCGACCTTTTGCCGAACGGGTTCTTGGGCCATCACCAGTGTTCGGCCCTCCGGATCGTACACGGCCGCCGACGGCAACCGGGACCGGATAAGGTCGTACACCTCCGGCGAAAGACGGGTCGCCAGAATATCGGTCTGGTCCATGGTGTCGATGAGGACCAGAATCTGTTCCGGGGTTTTGCCTTCGCAGTAGATCACCTCCGGTATGCCGTTGCGCAGAGACCGATGGTGGTCCACCTTCGCAAACCCCAAATCCTCGTACGGCAGATTTTTCAGACGCTGGTAGGCTTCTTCCGGCTGGATTTTTTTGTCGTAGAGATCCTGGATCAATTGGTGCAGGGCTTCGCGGTTCATTCCAACCCTTTGATGCCGGTAAATTCGGATGTGGTCTCGACGTTCATCAAAGCCTGCAGGGCTTGGTGTGGAGACTTACCCTGCTGGACGACCTGGTAGGTCTCCTCGATAATGGACGCTTGGAGATCGAATTTGTTTTTGAGCTGGTAGGCGGAGGTGACGGTGCGTATTCCCTCCGCGACCATTTTCATACTGGCGGTGATCTCCGCGAGTTTCAAGCCCTGGCCCAGTTTCAAACCGACGGTGCGGTTGCGGCTGAGGTCTCCGGTGCAGGTCAGCACCAGGTCACCCATACCGGAAAGCCCCATGAAGGTTTCCGGCCGGGCTCCCATGGTGGTTCCAATGCGGATGATTTCCACCAGGCCACGGTTGATGATGGCGGCACGGGTATTCAATCCCAAACCCAGACCGTCCGAAATTCCGGTGGCGATGGCGATGACGTTTTTGAGGGAACCTCCCATTTCCACTCCCATCAAATCGGTGCTGGTGAACACTTTCAGTTTTTCCGTATTAAAGAGAGACTGTACCCGTTCGGCAGTTTCCTGCTGAGAGGCCGCCGCTACAATGGCCGAAGGTTTACCCTGTGCGATTTCTTTGGCGAAGGTTGGTCCCGACAAAACGGCCAGAGGATTGGAAATCGATTCCTGAATGATTTTGTGGATCGGTAGAAGCGTTTCATTTTCGATTCCCTTGCTGGCGTTGATCACCAGACAATCAGGATCCAGAAATCTTTTCAAAGCTTTCAGAGTATTTCGCAGGACGTGGGTCGGAACCACCAGAAGCAGGACTTTTTTGCCGGCCACCACTTCCTGTAAGGATTTGGAAGGGCGGATACCTTGGGGAAGTCGAAAGCCCGGCAGATAAAGCGGGTTTTCCCGGTCTTGTTGCATGGTGGCGCACAGGTCCTCCTCAAAAACCCAGAGGTCGACCCGGTGTCCCTTTCCCGCCAAAAGAAGCGAGAGCGCCGTGCCCCAACCTCCCGCACCCACGATTCCGATCTCTTCTAAAGAAGGATTTATCATAGAATTCCAACAAAGGTTCAGTTCAGAGTCCATTCAGGAAATGCGGAATTTCCGGCCCCAGTTCTATTTTACCTGAATTCAGGCGGGGAAATGACCTTGTACCCCGCAAATCTTTGTGATTAAATCAGATCCTTGGGTAAAAAGGTTTATTCCCGCTCTCGCTTCAAATTATAATCCACAATTATGGCTCAAGAAACCAAATTAAAAAGAAAAGACCTGAAGAAACCGGATCAGTTTCTGGCGACCAGTAATGAATTTCTTATTTTTCTGGACCGGTACAAAACGATTCTGTTGAGTGTGTTGTTCGGTTTGTTCCTGGCATGGGGAGGATTCCTGTTCCTGTCCAGTCAGCAAAAAACGGAAGACCTGGAAATGGAGTCGCTCTATTTTCAAATGATCCAAAAAGTGAATGAGAGCAAGAGCCCATCCGCTGACGAACTGATTTCTCAATTGAATTCACTGTTCCAGGAATTCAAAGATGGCAATCAAAAATTAAGAGCCGGGCTGTTGTTGGCCGACACCCAATACCGGAACCAACGATACGATGACTCTCTGGCGTCTTTCACAACGGTGCAGGACCATGCGCCGCCGGGAACCCTCAATTATTTTCTGGCCCAATCCGGAATCGCTCATTCCTATGAAGCCAAAAAAGATTTCACACAAGCCATTGCCCAGTACAAAAAAATTATCGATCAACCGGGGGATTTCCCTCTATTCTATACCTATCTTGGGTTGTCGCGCTGTTACGAATTTTCCCGCGATTCCAAAAACTCAGAGCTGATTTTGCGTGAGATGCAAAACAAATTTTCCAAGCATGCCGGCCTGGACCAAGTCAATCTTTCGCTCAAACGGTTGGAAGGCCCGGCATGACTTCATGAGTTCCTTTAAACGCGGAGTCCTCGGCGCAAGCGTTTTATTCCTCCTTACCGGCTTAGTTATTTTATTCCAACCATCGATTACCTGCGCCGTCCCCTTTATCAGTAAAGAAACCGAATTGGCCATGGGCCAGCAGGCGGACCGGGAGGTCATCGCCCAATTCGGATTGTATCCGGACAAAAGCCTTCAACTGTACGTGAATGACATCGGCCAGAAACTGGTGTCCAACCTTTCGGACCGGGAGTTCAACAGGTATTTCTTCAAGATCGTCGACAGTTCGGACATCAATGCATTCGCCCTGCCGGGTGGATATATTTACGTCACCCGAGGAATTCTGGCCATCATCAATAACGAAGCGGAGCTGGCCGGTATTCTGGGACACGAAATCGGTCACGTCACCCAGCATCACGCAGCTAAACAAATCGTGCGGTCCATCGGCGCACAGATTCTGGCCATCGGGGGCGCCATCGCCAATCCCAAAAACGCGGGTGAATGGCTGGTGGTTTCGTCACAGATGTTCAACCAGATCAATCTGGGATACGGACGCGATGCGGAATTGGAGTCCGATGCCCATGGCCTGTTGTCCGCCTACCAGGCGGGATACGATCCGCGCAGTATGGTCAATTTTTTAAACAATCTGCGCCAACATGAAATGATGACCGGCCAGGCTTACCACAGTTTTCAGGCCACCCATCCGGAAACCAAAGAGCGGATTATTAAAACCAGCAGCTTATCCCAGGCCATCATCAACCGGTCCGACCGGAAAGTGATCCAAAACCGGAAGGTCTATCTGGCTCATGTCAAGGGCATGGCTTTCGGAGGGAAAAGTAATCAAAAAGATCGAAGAAACTTCAAAAAGAAGCATATTGATGTGTATGAAGTTCAGCCCGGAGATACGTTTGCCAGTATTGCCCTCAAGGAACTGGGGGACGAAAAGGAGGATCTGATGATTGCTATTCTGAATGGCATGCGTCTGAAGGATACGCTCCAGCCGGGCCAGTTTTTGAAATTGGTCCGGCCAGGACTTTACCCCAGGGATAAAACGCTTCAAATTCAACCGGACGAAAAGTCAAATCAATGATTTTTATGTGAAATGGCGGAATATCTGGATTTGGATAAAACCTATACCGTGCATTTGAATGAAAAGGGGGAAGTCTGCAACCGGCTGGTCCGCGGGACCCGGGTGATGCCGGTCCAGCGGAAGGGGGACTGGATAAAAATCACCTGGAGAAAAGGCAAAAAAAAAGGCTGGATTTTTTGTCCGAATCCCTGTATTAAAATCACCTGAAATTCAATGTTTCCCTTGGAATCATTATTTTATCGGGTGTCTTATGAGTGAATCAAATGATGAAAATCTGGATGACGAAGAATTGCTGGTTTATTATGAAACAACCAAAAAACTTTTGGAAAGCAGAATGAAGGATGAAAACTCCGCCAATGGAAAAGTGGGACTGCTGCAACAAAAGCTTTTGAATATCGAAGATGAATTGAAAGCCAGAAGCCTTTGGGAAGCCGAGCGAACTTTTTCGATAAGGCCGGAACCGCTGGCATAAAAAACGGGCAGACCTTCCGGCCTGCCCGCCATAGATAAATTCCGATTTCTGATTTACGCCTGACTCCCTACATAATTCAACGCGGAACCCGCGTAAAACCATTTGATCTCCCCTTCGTTCAAACTGTGGTTCAACTGAATTTTATCCGTTGAACCGTCTTCGTGAGTGACCGTCATGGTCACCGCCTGGCCGGGCTTGATACCCTCCAATCCTTCCAAGCTGATCGTGTCTTTCTGCTGGATGTTCTCGTAATCGTCCTTGTTGGAGAATGTAAGCGGCAGAAGACCCTGCTTTTTGAGATTTGCTTCAAAAATCCGGGCATAGGATTTGGCGATGATGGCCCGGCAACCCATGTGACGCGGCTCCATGGCGGCGTGCTCGCGGCTGGATCCCTCTCCGATGTTTTCTTCGGCAAAAACGACCCATCCCACACCGTTGTCCTTGTAGTGACGGGCGATCTTGTTCAGCTCGTCGGTCTCACCCGTCATCAGGTTGGTCCCTTTGCCCGTCTCATCGTAATAGGAGTTGACGGCGCCCAGGAACAGGTTGTTACTAATGTTGTCCAAGTGACCGCGGAATTTCAACCAGGGACCGGCCTGCGAAATATGGTCAGTGGTGCATTTCCCCGTCGCTTTGAACAATACCTTGAGATCCTTGAAATCCGCCACCGGATCCTGTTTCGGGAACGGTTCCAGAAAGGACAGCCGTTCGCTTTTGGGATCGATGACGACTTCCCCGGACATGGACGGCGCCATATAACCGCTGTCCTTGCTGGCATATCCCTGGGCCGGAAAGACTTCGCCGGTGGGCGGCTCGAATTTGAAATCGCCGATCGAGTCGGTCAACGGGTTGAATTTCATACTGCCCGCGAAGGCCATAGCCACCACGATCTCCGGACTGGTGATAAAACTCAGCGTTTCCGCGTTACCGTCGTTCCGCTTGGCAAAGTTGCGGTTGTACGAGCTGATGATGCTGTTGGCGTCGCCTTTCTTGATGTCCTCCCGCTTCCACTGGCCGATGCAGGGTCCGCAGGCGTTGGCCAATACTGTACCCCCGACATCTTCAAAATCCTTCAGAATTCCGTCACGGCTGATGGTTTCGAAAATGCGTTCTGAACCGGGAGTGATCAGGAATATGGATTTTGCTTTGAGACCCGCTTTCTTGGCCTGGCGCGCCAGGCTGACCGCCCGGGTCAGATCCTCATAACTGGAGTTGGTGCAGGACCCGATCAACGCGGCCGAAAGTTTTTCGGGATAGTTGTTTTTGTCGACATCCGCCGCCATCTGCGAAACCGGACGGCCCAGGTCCGGGGTGTGGGGACCGACAATTTGCGGCTCCAACGTGGACAGATCAATTTCATAGATTTCGTCGTAATATTTTTCCGGGTCCTGTTCCACTTCAGGATCGGAAACCAGGTGCTCGGCGTATTTCTTACAAAGATCGGCCACCGCATCCCGCTCGGTTTTACGGAGGTAGACGTCCATATTTTCGTCATAGCCGAAGATGGAGGTGGTGGAGCCGATTTCCGCACCCATGTTGGTCACGGTCCCTTTGCTGGTGGCGCTGAGGGAACGCGCGCCGTCACCGAAATATTCCAGAATTTTTCCGGTACCACCCTTAACCGTCAGCATGGTGGCCACCTTGAGAATGATGTCCTTCGAGGCGGTCCAGCCGGTCAGTTTGCCGGTCAGTTTGATGCCGATCAGTTTCGGCATCCGGGTCATGAATTGCTGTCCGGTCATGATGTCCACCGCATCCGCACCGCCGACACCGATGGCGATCATGCCCAAGCCGCCGGAATTCGGAGTATGGGAGTCGGTACCGATCATCAGGGTTCCCGGCACGGCATAGTTTTCGAACACCACCTGGTGGATGATCCCGGAGCCGGGTTTCCAGAATCCCATGCCGTATTTCATGGCCGAGGATTGCAGAAAATCGTACACCTCCTTGTTGGTTTCAATAGCCGCTTTGAGGTCCACGTCGGAACCGGTGTGCGCCTGGATCAAATGGTCGCAGTGAATGGTGGTGGGAACCGCAACTTTGGATATTTTGGCGGACATGAATTGTAAAATGGCCATCTGTGCGGTGGCGTCCTGCATGGCCACACGGTCGGCATTCAAAAAGATATCTGATTTCCCCGGTTCCAGTTTGGAAAAGTCTGTACCAGGGTCCATATGGGAAAAAAGAATCTTTTCCATGATGGTTAATTTTCTACCCAGATTACTGCGGGCGGCGCTCAGGGATTTCTCCAGGGATTGAAACAATTTTTCAATGGGCGCAGGGTCCAGTAACATTGAACTCTCCTTACGTGATAATTTTTTTGTTGATATAATGGCCCCTCAACCCTTAAATAGTGTGGGGGTTGGGGAAGACGAGTTACATAAGCCGGATTGGAAACGACTAATTTTGCCATGAAACTCTTGCAAATTCAAATATTTTAAGAATCGGGCTCCTGACCTGGCATTTTTCTAAATGTAATATATTCAATCAGTTATCAAAAATTGCCTAAAAAGAACTATGGATTCTGTTTTTGATTCATCCGAATTTAACACCAACCTGTTTTTTCCCCGGCCGGATCTTCTGGCGCCTCCGGAGGGAACGGATGAAATTTACGTGGAGGTGGAACCGGAGGTTCAAGTTCACCTGCGGCGTCATCCTTCACCCCATGCCCGGTTCTCCCTGCTGTTTTTTCATGGCAACGGCGAGATCACCTCGGATTACGACGAATTGTCCAAGGCGTTCGCGCATCTGGGAGCGGAGTTTGTGGTCTGCGATTACCGGGGTTACGGCCGGAGCGGCGGCTATCCGACTCTGAGAACGGCGTTGCAGGACGCCGACCGCATCTATCAAACCCTGAAACATGACGGGAAGTTGCTGGATACCGTGTGTGTCATGGGGCGGTCCCTGGGAAGCGCATCGGCCATCGAATTGTGCGCCCGTTATCCGGAAATTGATTGTTGTGTGATCGAAAGCGGCTATGCCGATCCCCTCCCGCTGGTGAGGCGACGGGGCCTGCGCATCGACCGAATGACGCCCGAGGAAGATGCGCTGTTCAACAACAGCCGAAAAATCAAAAAAGTGACCTGCCCCCTGCTGATCATGCACGGGGAGGACGATGAGTTGATCCTTCCCGATGAAGCCCAATTGAATTATGAACAGGCGGGGTCGGAATCAAAATCCTTGCAAATTCTGGAAGGGGTAGGGCACAATGACATCCTGATGGCCCCGGACAACGCCTATTTCAAATGCCTGCACCGGTTTTTTGAGAAAGTGCTAAATTAAGTGAAAGACCTTCCCTGATTGCACAGGGTTTGGAGCGTTCATGACCAAAAAGTTTTACAACATCGAAGGAATTATCCGGAACGGTTTTAAGTTGAGCCTGAATTATGAAACCCTGGATTTCAACTTCACCAAGCTGGGGGATGCAGGTGTCATCACTCTGGCGCAATCCAAATCCGTCCGTCGGCTGAAACGGCTGATCATTCCCGTGCAGAAACTGGGGCCGGAAAGCGCGAAGGCCATCGCGGAGTCGGATAACCTGGCGAATCTCGAGTACCTCAAGTTGTACAAGAATAAAATCGGGGATGAAGGAGTCAAGTATTTTGCCGAATCCCAAAAACTGAACAGGTTGAAATCCCTGCGGCTGGCCTGGAACGAAATTTCCCAACAGGGCGCCCGGTATATTGCCGATTCCGGGAATTTTCAGTCGTTGACCAGCCTGGTGCTGTCCCAAAACAAGCTGGGGGATGAGGGTGTCAAGGCCCTCGCGGAAACCAAAAATCTGCCCAACCTGGAGTTACTGGACCTCAAGAAAAATGGCATCACCGATGAGGGAGCCATCGCCTTGGCGAACAGCCCGAACTTCGTCACCCTGCAGAGCATCGACCTGACTGAAAATCAATTGACCGAAAAAGGCAAAGAAGCGATTGGCGGATTCCTGGTTCTCAACATGATCCGCAAGCGGCTGAGCGAAGACGGTGAAGTGCTCGATCTGAGCAAACTCAATCTGGGCGACATGCAGGCCAAAATCATCGCCGATTTTGAAGGCCTGCAGGACCTGAAGAAGCTTTACCTTGAACTCAACCATATCACCGCCGAGGGCGTGAAGTCCCTGGCCGAATCACCTTATCTCAAAAATCTGATCCTGTTGTCTCTGGACCGTAACCAGATCGGCGATGAGGGGGTTAAATGGATCGTCCAGTCGGAGAATTTTGCCCATCTTGAAACCCTCATGGTCGAGAACAATGAAATCACCAACGAGGGACTGCTGGCCATTGCGGAGTCGGAATTGATGTCCAGCCTGCTCCGATTGTATATCGAGGGCAATGCCTATGACGATGAAGGCTGGGAGGCTTTGAGAGATTCGGAGTTTCTCCAGGACCTCGAATACCCGGTGTTCGAGCGCGAGGAAGAGGAGGCAGAAGAGGAAGAGGAAGAAGAGGAGGAATTCGAAGATATCGAGGAAGAGGAGGAAGAAGAAGAAGAGGAAATCATCGAGGACGACGAATACACTCAGTAGACATTCACCATCTCATTCCCGCTTACCACGACGTCACCCACAATTCTTTCGAGGGCTTCATTCTGAAGACTTCTCCCACCCGTTTGGAAAATTCCTCCGGGGTGAAGGATTTGTTGTAATCGTCGCCTTCAAACCGGAAGGGGTTCCAGGACAGCACCAGCCGTTCGACGAACATATCGTCGAGAGGAACCTGGGTGATCTTGCGGATGATCCCGGTATCCGAGTCCACCAGGATGGCGGCCATGGTGCATTCCTCTTTAGCATAAAGCGCTTCGGAGAACCCCGGAGCCTCCTTCTCCATCTGGGCGGGATTGCAGGGGGCCTCCAGAATCCAGTCCTCGCTACCGACGGCGAAAATGGGAATGGAGGGAAACTCGGATTCCGTCACCAGTTTAGCCCGCCATTTGCCCCCCCAGGCCTCTATCTGCTGGTTGGAGGGGCTGGGAACCGCCCCCATCAACAACAGGTCGCCATTGGGCGAGATGGACAATCCGCCTCCAGTTCCCTCGACATTGATGGGGCATGTTTGGCCTTCTTCAAATGCTATATTCTTTTCCGTCATGGTTCCTAATCCAAAATTTGATTTCAAGGGTCCGTGATCTGCTATTGTCCACAAACTCGTTGGCCTCTGTCAATACTTTAATCCAACCCCCGGAAATGGCCTTGAGGCCGGCTTTTGCTTCGGTTATGCTAGCGCCTCTTCTCTGGGGAAAAACCATATAAACATAAAACGAGCGAGATGAAAACCACATTGATGGGCCACGCCTGCCTTTTGTGCGAATCGAAGGAGACCACCCTGCTGTCGGACCCCTGTCTGTTCAGCCT
>SMVT01000167.1 GCA_004357365.1 Nitrospina sp. | reverse complement strand
TGAATTTTAGCGAGCATGTGGCTGAGACATCAATGAGACGAGAAAATCGGCCCGGAACGGGTCCGCGAAGGGCCGGCAGACCTTTACGGCCCGAGTTGAGCATTAGGGTTGCCATTCATGCCCAACATATCATAGAACCCCACCCAATTCCAGCGTGCCGCCCGGCGAATCGCCGGGGATAATTTTTTATCCTATCGCCCTGAGCCTGTCGAGGGGTGACATTAATAGCTCCCCCTTTGTGAAGGGGGCTGGGGGGCTTTTGATCCCCCCTTGTAAAGGGGGCTAGGGGGATTCTTCCTCTTGCCTTTATAAATGAATAGGGGTGGGAGAGTGCTTATCTTTAAAAACTTTTCAGAGGAGGTCCGGGAGGGGCGTAACGTTGAAAGCAATGCATGGCTTATGGTGGGCTAGCTTGTGGGAGGAAATCCTAATGGTGTCAAGAAGAGACTTGACTCCTTTTCCTTTCAAAAGCTTAAGGATTCTTCTCTCTAAAATTTATTTCACCCTGTAGGCTTTTTATAACCTCATTATGATATGGAATCAGGAAAGGGTCTTCAACATGTAGCGAAGATATGCTCTTGAGTCTTTTTCGCAATACCTCTAATTGCAGATCCAACTGGTCAGTCAATTCCAAAGGAGTCTTTATTACTATTCTCCCCATTATGTTAGATGAAATACCATGCATTCTTATTTCCCTAAAAAATAATTCTGGGTCTGATCCAATAATAGATCCCAGGGCACGCATTGCATCTCCCAACTCACCACCGTCCAATAACCTAATGGATGCAAAAGTGATATCAATAGCTCTTTTTTTTCCTTTTAATGCCAATTCAATTAATTCCTCGGATCGGCTATAGTGCGGCCTGAGTTTATTTTCACATTGCAAATTGTCCTTCTTGCAATTAGCTAATAACTTCCCCAGTGCAAAGTAATTTTCTTGGGTTGGATTATTCACAAACGCGCCCCATTCCCCAGCTTCTACAAATCCCAAACCATTTTGAAGTTCTTCCTTTCCCATTTCCTCGGCAAAGCAATCTAAAGGAATCAGGAGAAACAGAACGCTTATTCCAATTGATATCATCAATCTCATAATTTTAATTCCTCACTATTACCGTAATTTTCTCACTTCCATATCCGGAGATATTACCCTACCCGATGGCCGGTTTCGACCATCGATACTAGGCACTATCAGGTTAACGTCCGGAAGATTGACTGACAACAGATTTCCCAACGGCCCCCTTCAAGAAGGGGGAGTAAAAATTTTATCCGCTTTATTCTCCGGCGTGGATTTGTTACTTTTCTTAAATGGAGAATCGCTGGGACGACAGGGACGCTGAGGCGGCCATTGCGCAATACGCCGATGTGTCGGAGGACGTGGCCCTGCGGGTCTACACGTCGCGGCTGATCGGGGCCGATCCCGCGCTGGTCCTGCACGGCGGCGGCAACACCTCGGTCAAATCACGCACCCAAAACCGGCTGGGCGAGGAGGTCGAGGTTCTGTACGTCAAGGGCAGCGGCTGGGACCTGGACTCGTTGGAGCCCCCCGGCCTGCCGGGCGTCCAACTGGATTACCTGAGGAAACTGCGGTCCCTCCCCTCCCTGTCCGACGAGGCGATGGTCAACGACCAGCGCACACACCTGCTGGACGCGTCGTCGCCCAATCCTTCGGTCGAAACGCTCCTGCACGCCTTTTTGCCACAAAAATTTGTCGACCATTCGCACGCCGACGCCATTCTGGTGATCGCCAACCAGCCCCACGCGGAAAAAATCTGCAAGGAAATTTACGGAGACGAGCTGGGCGTGGTGCCGTACATCATGCCGGGGTTCGATCTGGCCAAAGCGGCGGCGGAGGCGTACGAAGAAAATCCGCGGGTTCAGGGACTGGTATTGATCAATCACGGCCTGTTCACCTTCGGCGACACGGCGAAGAAAAGTTACGACGCCCATATCAAGGCCGTCACCCAGGCGGAGACTTTTATCGGGAACCATCCGCGCCAGCCGCTGACCCCCGCCGGCGATTCCGGGTCGGTCAACGATGCCGAAATTTTAAAAGCCATTGCGCCGGTCCTGCGCGGCCTGTACCGGGAACGTTCCGGCGTTTCGTGGGTGACGCATTACCGCGAAAGCGGGCCAGCGCGCGAGTTCGCCTCCAGCAAAGAATGCCTGAAGTGGTCGCAGATCGGCACTGCGACGCCCGACCACGTGATCCGCACCAAACAGAAACCTCTCCTGCTGAATCCGAAACATCTCGACGATCCCGAGCGTTTGCGCTCCGAGCTTTCGGCAGCGCTGGAACGCTACGACAAGGCCTATCACAAATACTTCGTCTCCAACCAGGCGAAGAAGGGCGTCGACCTGAAGGAGTTGGACCGCCTGCCCCGGGTGATATTGGTCGCGGGTCTGGGATTAATGACCATGGGCAAACACGTGAAGGAAACGAAAATATCCGCGGACCTTTACGAGCACACCCTCGAAATCATCCAAAGCGCGTTCGACATCGGCACTTACCAGCCGTTGGGCGACGCCGACCTGTTCGACATGGAATACTGGTCGCTGGAGCAGGCGAAACTGGGGAAAGCCCAGCCGCCAATTTTTCAGGGGCAGGTGGCCTACATCACCGGCGCGGCGTCGGGCATCGGCCGCGCCACTGCGCAGTTGTTCGCCCAACAGGGCGCCAACGTTTATCTGGTGGACCTGAACGGCGAGGCTCTCGAGGGAGCGGCGGCGGCCCTGCAGAAAGCGAGCCAGGCGGGCGTCACCTGGCGTGCGGTGGATTTGACCGATGACCAAGCGGTGGCGGACTCGTTCGACCACGCGGTGCGCACCTACGGCGGAGTGGACATTCTCATCTCCAACGCCGGCAACGCGGTGCAGGGTCGAATCGGGGAGGTGGACAACGCCACCCTGCGCGGCAGTTTCGATCTTAATTTTTTCGCCCACCAGACGGTAGCGTCCCACGCCGTGCAGATTTTTCTACAGCAGAAAAACGGCGGGGTGCTGCTGTTCAACGCGTCCAAGGCGGCGTTCAACCCCGGCAAGGATTTCGGCCCGTACGCCCTGCCGAAAGCCGCGGTGGTGGCGCTCACCAAACAATACGCGCTGGACTACGGCCGAGAGGGCATCCGCTCCAACGCCGTCAACGCCGACCGCATCCGCACCGACATGTTCTCCGACGAGTTCATCGCCGAACGCGCCCAGGCGCGCGGCCTGGAACCGGAAGCCTACTTCCGGGAAAATCTGTTGGGGAAAGAAGTGCTGGACACCGACGTCGCGGAGGCGTTTCTGCATCTGGCCCAGTCGGAAAAAACCACGGGAAGCGTGTTCACCGTCGACGGCGGCAACATCGCCGCCAGCCCAAGGTAACTCCTCTAGCGAGGAGGGGCAACTGGCTGACCGGGCAAAGCCCGGAGCAAGTTTCGCTGAAGCGTTCGGACAGGATCAATGAGTGGTTTTCGCATCCCAAGGTTTTAAAATTATCTGCAGCGATTCGCCGCCCAGCGTCACGCTGGTTAAATCTTCCATCCTCGGGCCCAGCAGAGTTTGATCAGCGCGGGGAGCAGGGTGACGGACATGATCATGCAACTGCCGACGCCCAGGGTGAGCACCAGGCCGATGCTGTAGACGCCCTGATGGTCGGCCACCATCAAACTGCCGAATCCGATCATGGTGGTCAGCGAGGTGAGCACCACCGCCTGCCCGGTGCTTTTCGAGATCACATTCCTGCCGGCCTCCGGGTTCTCGCGGTTGCGATGCAGGATGTGCACGCCATCGACCACGCCGATGCCGAGGATCAATGGCAGAATCACCAGATTGGCCAGGTTGAACTGAATGCCGGTCCACCGCATGAGCCCGAGGGTGAGCACCGCTCCCGCCAGCGTCGGCAGCAGGACCAGCACCGTGGTTTTAAAATTGCGGAGCGTCAGCATCAGGTATAGAAAAATAGCCGCCAGCGCGTACAACCCGGCGTGGATGTAGGCGTCGATCATCAAGCGGCTCGATTCGAACATATGCACCGCATTGCCGGTGACGTTGGGGTCAATCCGCCGCATCTCCCCCAGGAATTTTTCCATCTCCTCCCGCTCCCAGATGTTGATGCCGGGATACACCAGTAACAGATACTTGCCGTCGGCGCTGACGAAGCGGTCTCTCAGATCCTTCGGGAGGTCCTCCACTTTCACGGGCGCGGGATGGACGGAACGCTTGAGATCGGCGATTTTGTTCCGGTAGTCGGCGAACAGCGTGCGTGAAAATCCCTGCAAACGGTTCGCAGCGGTTGCGGGATCGGTGTTCTTAAGAACTTCATCCAACTGCCTCGCCCGGCGGGAAGCTTCATACACGTCGTCCCGCTCCCCTTCCTTTTCTTTTTTGCGGAGCTTAAACCGGATTTTATTCACCGTCGCCCGGACGGCCTGCAGGGAAAACGGCTCGTCTGCCGGCGCCACTGCCAGCGGATCGATCAGCGGCGCAAGGGTTTTCACTTGCCTGAGCCGGGCGGACTGGTTTTCCGGTATTGCCGAGAGCAGGCTTTCCACTTTGCCAACCGAGGGCATGGCTTTGAGTGCCTGGTACTTGTCCCGGGCATCTTCGAGGTTATCCGCCACCAAGGCGGCGTTCCAGGAGGCGCGTTTGGCGTTTTGGATAATCTTCATTTCATAACGTACCGCCTCGGTCCCCTTGGCCTGCATGTTGAGCAGGTTGTAATCGAAATACAAATCCTTGGACACGTAACCGCACCAGAGAAGCAGTCCCAGCGAAATGAAGATAATCAAGTAATAATGCGAGTACAGTTTTTCAAATAACGCGTCGCGTTTCTCCACCCGCTCCGGCTGGGTGTACACCGGTTTCCGCCAGCGCTCCTCCAGGCTGATCAAAGCCGGCAGCAGGAGCACCATGCCGATGAAACACAGCACGATGCCGCCGGCGGTGATGATCCCCAACTCGACGATCCCGACGAAGTCGGTGAACACCATGGCACCGAACGCGATGGCGGTGGTGACGGCTCCTGCCAGGTTGCCCTGCCCGGTTTGTTGCAGGGTGTGGCGCATGGCCAATTGGGCGCCCTGGCCCGAGCGCCGCTCCTCCCGGTAGCGGCAGAGGATGTGGATTCCGAAATCGATGCCCAGTCCGATCAGGATGGTGGTGAACACCACGGACAGAATATTGAGATGTCCGACCGCCAGGGTGGTGTAGCCCATCGCCCAGGAGATAGACACTATCAGGGTGAACATCGCCAACAGCGGCTCGGTGACGCGCCGGTAAAACAGAATGAACAGCAGGGCCACGCCGGTCAGGGCATATCGGGAAGCTCGTTTGACGTCGGTATGGGTGGTGTGCATCTCATCCGAGGCAATGACCTCGCCGCCGGTCATCCCGACTTTGATGTGCGGGAAACCGGGAATCAGATCGCTGATGATGGCCCGGATGCCTTCGATGGCATCCCTGGACCCGGCGAAGTCGCCTTCGGTTTCCTTCGGATCGAGCAGGATGAACAGCAGGCGTTCGTCGTCGGAGACCAGGTACCCGGCTTCCTGCAGGGGATGGTCCTCCTTTGTCAGAAAGGTTGCCCACGGCGAACGGTAGCGAGCATCGCCTTCGAGGTGGCGAGTCATTTGCGCGAGCAGGGAGATCAGCAGACTCAAATCGGCGGGATCGTCCGCCGCCTCTTCTTCCCCGGTGCCGAGGAAATCGGTGAGCAGGGACTCGACCACGCCCGTACTGATTTCGCGGTTGAGGCGGGTGAGCAGGGTGTTGAGTCCGGGTGACGCGTTCACCCCTTCCAGGAATTCCCGGTGGGAGACGAGCTGGTCGGCCAATTGCTGAAGCGCGTCCACCTCCAGGAACAACAGGGATTTGCTTTTGAAATATTCCGTATCTATTTTGTAATAAATCTCCGACGAAAAATCGGGCCGGCTCTGCAACCGGGCCACCAGCTGATCCGCAAACCGCCCCATGGACTCGGGATCTTCGCCTTCGACCACAACGATCATGCCGTCAAAATCCCGGAAGCGTTCGCGGTACTGCTGGTACAGCACATGGAACTTCATATCCTTGGAGATCAAATCCTGGCGGCTGGTATTGAACTGGAGGTGCGTTACGGTGAACCACAAACTGAGAACCGCCAGAGCCAGGGAAATCGAAACCACCCACCAGGGATGGTAATAGGCCAGCGTCCCAAACGCGGTAAACACCCGGTCCAACAGCCGGGGCGGCGTTGCCGGGGAGGTTTTGTTTTGGGAAGCCGTGGGGTCCATAAACGCCTGAAAGATGAATCACCGGTTGCCGCGAGGAGCTTCGGAAGGCCCGGCAAAACTCAGTATAACAGGTGATCCGGAGGCGGCAGAAAATTTTTGCCGAGGTAGGCGGGGTCCGCTAAAAACGATAGCCCAGGCTGAAGATGTGGGCGTTGACCCCGATGTTGGCACCTTTGATGTTGGAATTGGACAGGTGCCAGAAGCGGTAATTGAAGTTCAAAGCGGTTCCGTAGTCAAAGAAATATTCGAGACCGCCGCCGACCTGCAACACAAATTCGAACGGGGTAGACAGCTCCTGCGTGGAATCGGACCACTCGCTCCAGCTCCCTCCCGCCCCGGCGAACAGAAAAGGCGCCCAGGCTCTGTCGGGACTGAGAAATTTGTATTCCAACTGCAAAGGCACTAGGCCGATCAGGTAGGTCGGGGCGTTATCCACCGTCTGGTCGTTCCGCTCGGGGTCTTTCACGGTGAAGGCCACCCCCGCCTCGATCATCCAGTACAGGGCGCCGCGGTAAAAGGACTTCCCGATGAGGCCGGTCAGGTTGTACTGGAAATTGGGAAACACATAGGCGAACCGGAGTTTCGTCAGTAAATTGGATGCCGAATTGGTGGGCACCAGGTTGTCGTTGTACCCGAAACCCAGCGTCACGCCGAATCCATACCGGCCCTTAGCAAAGCGGCTTTCAAAATCGGGCAATGGCTCCGCTTCGGCCACCGCCGGTTCCCCGCCTTCGGGAAAGGCCTGGGCTACGGAAAGCGCATCCGAAGGCGATCCGCTCCACGTCCGCGGGTCCTCGCTGACGGCGGAAGCCACATATTGGGCGGCGCTCTGCTCCGCATGCATGGAAATGAATATCAACGCCACCAGCGCCGTCCCAAAAGACTTGATCATAGCCGGGTTATCCTTCCTCCCTCCTCTCAAAAGAGCCGGAATTATAGCATAGACATGAGCGCCGCTTGGCCGGCGCTCGGCGGGCCTCCGCAAACTCCGTATCGGCCCCAGGCTGGCCCCGTAAATTCTTAATTTTAAAGGAGAGTTTTTCGTTCCCCTGGGGGTGTGAGGGGGGTGGAACATTTGTACTCTTCCAGGGAGGATGCTAGAATTCCTGCCGGGTCTTCCCGTCTTGTTTGGCAAAGCCGAGGGGACTTGAAAAACCTGAAAATCAGAACCGTTCCTGTTGCCAGCGCATCTAAATATTGATTAAAACGGCCCTGTGGATTATGGCGGGGCAGTCGGGTACTGGACGCGGGTAACCATGAAAGGGAATCTGGCGAGCCATGCCGACTCAGGAAGAAAAAGCGCAGGACGAAAATCTGGTCCGGGATATGAAAGCCGGACACATGGAAGCGTTCAATAAAATTTTCGAACTCTACCAGCGAAAGATTTACGCCCTGTCGTTCAACATGACGCGCAACCAAATGGATGCGCAGGATGTCACTCAGGACGTTCTGCTGACCATATACAGGAAGATCGACACGTTCCAGGGAAAGTCGGCCTTCTCCAGCTGGGTGTACCGCATCACTCTGAATGCGACGTACATGAAGCTGAGGAACAAAAAAAAGGAGCAGTACGTTTCGTTGGACGAGAGCCTGCCCAATTTCAACCATTCCGGATTCCAGAATGAAAAGGTTTCGGATTGGTCGAAAAGTACGGATTCCCTGCTGTTTTCCAACGAAACCAAGGAAGTGATCGAAAAAGCGGTCGACCTGCTTCCCGAAAAAGAAAAGGTGGTTTTTATTTTAAGGGACGTCGAGGGATTATCGACGGATAATGTGGGGGATATTCTGGATTTGACCATTCCCGCGGTCAAATCCCGGTTGCATCGGGCTCGTCTTTTTCTCAGGAAAAAGCTGTCCCACTATTTTGACGATTATCAAGCACGGAGCGCGAAACAATGATCTGTTGTAAGGAATGCATTGAACTATTGTGCGATTATTTTGAGGGCACCCTGGACCCTGAGACGGCGTCTTCCCTGGAAGATCATTTCAAGGATTGTCCCCCCTGTGTCTCTTTTCTGAAAACCTACCGCCAAACCTCGGATCTATGCAAAAAAACCCTCACTGCGGTGGAAATCCCCGAGCCGGTTCAGGAAAAACTTCGGGAATTCGTAAAAACCCGCATTCAAAACCGTTGAAATTAGACTGGCTAACCCCCTCCCGGAACTCCCCAAAACCGGCTTTGAATTGGGACATTGACAAACATTTTATTTATTGCTTAACTAGAGAAAACCCAACGGCTTTCCCGGGCCGCCTGCGGTCCGGGTTATCCGCTAAACTTAAAATCTAGCAAAGGAACGATTCATGGTTGAAATGAAAGTGGAAGGGCTAACGCTGGATCCATTAACCAATATGCCTATTATTATCCTCAAGGATCTGGACGGTAACCGGGCGTTGCCGATCTGGGTTGGGTTTTTTGAAGCCAACGCGATTGCACTGGAAATCGAGAAAATCGCCACGCCCCGGCCGATGACCCATGATTTGATGAAAAACCTCATTAACGATATGAAGGCGGAAATCAA
This sequence comes from Nitrospina sp., assembly GCA_004357365.1. GTDB lineage: Bacteria > Nitrospinota > Nitrospinia > Nitrospinales > Nitrospinaceae > SZUA-226. The sequence continues at coordinate 5,194 of SMVT01000167.1, read as the reverse complement.
ACATATTCTGGTCAGCGAACTGAAGGACAACACCTTTTATGCCGAGATTTCCCTGCTGTCCGGCGGTGATACCCTGAAGATCGATTCCCGTCCGAGCGATGCCATCGCCCTGGCACTCCGGGTCAAGGCCCCGATCTACGTCAACGAAGCAGTGATCGAAGCCGCCAAAAGCCTGGACCTGCCCGACCCCTCAAAAGTTAATACACAAGACAAGGATCAGTGGAAAAATTGGTTGGAGAATATCAAGCCGCAGGACTTCGGCAACCTCTAAATCCCCCGTTTCTCCCCTGTAAACCCTTTTTAAGCCCCCGATCGCGCAACTAGCCCTTGCGTACCCCCGCTCTTTTTCTTTATTATTCCTATAGGACCCGCTGGGCCTGACCACCACCCGGAATGTGACCGTGGATACCATCAAAAAAATCGGCGTCTTCTGCAAGCAAAAACCGGATATCAACCGTAAAGCGCTGACCGAACTCACCTCCTGGTTGCGCGACAGGCGGTACGACGTGCTCATGGCGCCGGATACCGCCGAGATCATCGACGAAACCTCGGACCTCAATAAATCGGATATCCCCTCAAAGGCGGACCTGATTATCGTCCTGGGGGGCGACGGCACCCTGCTGAGCGTGGCGCGGCTGACGCATCCGTTCGACGTGCCCATCCTCGCCGTCAATCTGGGGGGCCTGGGGTTTCTGACCGAGGTGGCCCTGCCGGATTTGTACAGCAACCTCGAACAGGTGCTCAAAGGAGAATCCACCATCGAACGGCGCATGCTGTTGAACGCCGTTCTCCTGCGCGACGGACAAACCGTGCTCAACGATTTTGCCCTGAACGATGTGGTGATCAACAAAAGCGCCGCGCGCATCGTCAACCTCGAGGTGCACGTCAACGGGCAGTATATGACCTCGTACCGCGCCGACGGATTGATCATCGCCACGCCGACGGGGTCGACCGCGTATTCGCTGTCCGCCGGAGGACCGATCATCCATCCCAGCATGAACGCGCTTCTGCTGTCGCCCATCTGCCCGTTCACGCTGACCAACCGGCCGATCGTGATCCCCAACCAGTCCGCCCTCCAGGTGCAACTCATCACCGAGGAAGAGGTGCAGGTGACGGTGGACGGTCAAACCGGATACACCATGTTTTGCGATGACGTGCTGGAAATCAAGCAGGGACCCGCGCCAGTCAGCCTGATCCAGGCCAAGGGCAAAAACTATTACCAACTCCTCCGGGCGAAACTGAATTGGGGCCGGCCGGCCGACGACCGGAAACCGGATTCATGATGCGGATCTCCGTCCTCCCACAACTCTTCCCTCCCGACATTTTATGACAACACATCCGAACCAATCGATTGTGGCCTGCGGAAAAACGGTGGACATCGGCACGCCGGTGGTGCTGTGGAATCAGGCCAAAAGTTACATCTGCCCCAACAAACGCGGCCGCCGTCATTGCTCACAACACGACCGGAAACTGAACGGCGCCCCGACACAGGCCGATTCCCGATATACCCTCAAGGACCCGGAAACGGCGTACGCGGAATTGAAGCAGGCCGTGTACCAGTTCGTCCTGCACTACGACGTCTGCTACTCGTCCCACCACTGCCACCAGGTGCTGAAAGACAGCACCTTCAAGGGCAGTCACTTTTACCTGGACCTCGACGGTACCATTTACCAGACCTGCGATCTGTACTGGAAAACCAATACCGCCCCGGCGGACGACCGGCAGGGCAACGAACGCGCGGTGCACGTGGAAATCGCCAACCTCTCCTGGCAGGCGCGGGCCGAGGAATCCGATCTGTATCACGCGCCCAGAGATCTCTACCGGAAAGTGAACGGGCGTTGGCAATTCCAACTGCCGGAAAAGTTCCAGAAGAAATTGCGGACGCCGGACTTCCAGGCCTTCGCTTCCCGGCCTTACGGTCAGCGCGGTTACTTCAGCCGGAACATCAACGGGCGCATGGTGCGCATGTGGGATTTCACCGAGGAACAGTACCGGGCCCTCATCCGGTTATGCCGCGGGGTCAACCAACTGCTTCCCGGCATTGCCCTGCGGGTGCCGTTCGATAAGGACAAAAGACGCACGCCGCCCGGCAAAATCAAAAACTTTTCCCGCTTCAAGGGCATCCTGGGCCATGCCCACGTCCAGGGCGGCACCGGCGACGGGATCAAAAAAAAGTACGACCCCGGCTCGGCCTTCAACTGGGGCCGCCTGCGCCACGCCCTCCAGCGGCAATCCGGATAAACCCACTCCCCCTTCGGAAAGCGTTTCGCCGGCCTTTGAGAAAGGTATTGACCTTGGCGCCGGTTTGACGGTAGCTTGATATCACACTCAAATCGACATAAGGGTCATTGCAATGAAGACAGGAATTTTCAGAGACGAGCTTCCGGGCGAACGCAAAAGCATCATCAACCTGCTCATGACCGGGTACATGGTCGTCATCTCCATCCTTGGATACATGGCGTTTTACCTGTCCATCCAGATGGCACAGGCCGACCGGGTGATCCATGAAATGAACCCGGCTTCGATGACGGCGGAGGAAATCAATGTGGTGAAAGAACGGTTGTCCATGACGGTCAACCGGCTGAGCAGTGAAGCCAGATGGATTGCCCTGCTGGGAGCCCTGTTCTGCCTCATCGGTTTGATTTATACCTACAACCTGGTGGTCCGCCCCCTCCGCAAATTGGTGGTGTTCGCGGAAACCGGCCAGGGAGAACTTCCGGAAATCAAAAACAACAACGAGATCAAACAACTGATGACCGCCATCGTCGGCCCACCCAATCCGCCGCATGAAAATCAAAACCCCCGCAACTCCTGAAAACCTTGCAGGAAGTGAAAAAAAATTGTCACCCTGAGAGCTTGTCGAAGGGAGACATCTGAATTGTGTCCTGCTTCGACAGGCTCAGCATGACAGCCAAGGTGATTAAAATCCGTTGAAGTCGCGGGTCATGCCATCCAGTTTTCGGGACATCGTGAACAACTCATGATCGGGAATTCCGATGTCCTCCAGCAGGCGGGAAAAATAATAATAGTTCATCTGATCCCTCAGTGTCAGAAGAGCCCGGCGAACCGACGGTTCGTCATGATTGAGGGAAATCATTTCCCGGCACAGGACTCCGGGACGGGCCGGCGAGATGCGCGCTTGCACCAGCAGGGCGGCGCCGTGCAGAGACTCCTTCACATGGCGGCGCCGGCGGTGATCGTCCAACTCCTGATGGAGGTAACGGACGCAACGGTCGCGCAGGATCAGCGACTTCTGCCAAGGCGTGGCCTGTTCCCAATGCACCTTGAGAAGAACCGGGTCCTCTTTCTTGCGGTATTGATCCAACTCCTGCATCTGTTGATCGTATTTCTCTTTCTGTGATTGTTTTAATTGCTTTCGGGCTTCCGCTTTCCGGCGGAGCACTTTTTGCCGGAACTCCCTATCGGTTTGCCATTGCCTTTTCCAACGCTGATAGCGTTCCTCGTGCAACTGGGCGAGGCCGATTTTTTTCAACGCCCCGTACTGGTTCCAAACATTGATCCAATGCAGGCGCAAGGCTTCGTTCACCAGCAACTGGTATCGGTAAGGATCCTTGGCCCGTAATTGATGCAGGTGGGGCTTCTGCCATTGATAGACACCCAGCGCGGCGACCACCAGCACCAGTCCCGCCGCCAGCATTTGCGGCATTCTCTTTGCGAGTTTTTCGAAAAACTCAATCCAGGCTTCCATGAGCGGCTTGCGCGTCCTTATATAATGGGGTCCGACTCAGTGTAGCATTCCCGCCTCCCGAAAACACCGGGCACGGGATGCCGGGCTCCTGATTCTTTTCGGATCAATGTGGGAAAAAGTTTACTGCCGGAGGGGGTGGGCCGGGGGTCATCAGTGTTTGAAATGGCGGATGCCGGTAAACACCATGGCGATCTTGTGCTCGTCCGCGGCCTGGATGACCTCTTCGTCGCGGATGGATCCGCCGGGCTGGATGATGGCGCGGATGCCCCGTTCGGCGGCGGCGTCGATCGAGTCGCGGAACGGAAAAAACGCATCGGAGGCCATCACACATCCCTTCACTTCCTTGTTGGCCTTCTGGAGGGCGAGCCGTGTGGAATCGACCCGGCTCATCTGCCCGGCGCCGATGCCCACCGTTTCCTGACCCCGCGCATACACGATGGCGTTGGACTTGACGTGCTTGGCGACCTTCCAGGCGAACTTGAGTTCCTCCAGCAGGGTTTCGTCCGGCTGGATTTTGGTGACGACTTTCAGTTGGTTCGGGTCCAGCGTCAATTCATCGGCGTCCTGAATCAACAACCCGCCGCCAATGCGTTTGATGTCCATCCGGCTTTTCTTCGTATGGTCCTCAAGGGCGGGCATCTGCATGACGCGCACGTTTTTCTTTTTGGCGAACAGCGCCAGCGCCGCCGGTTCGTAATCCGGCGCGATGATGACCTCGACAAAATTCTTCACGATCTCTTCGGCGGTGGCGGCGGTGACCGTCCGGTTGAATCCCAACACGCCGCCGAACGCGGACATAGGATCGGTCTCCCGCGCCTTCACGAACACTTCCATCTGGTCCTTGCCGCTGGCGGTGCCGCAGGGATTGGTGTGTTTGATGACCACCGCGGCGGAGGCTTCAAATTCCAGCGCCAGCTCCCACGCGGCGTTCATGTCGATATAATTGTTGAAGGAAAGTTGCTTGCCCTGCAGTTGTTTCGCCTGCACCACATCGGTTTTCAGCGGTTGCGCTTCCCGGTACAACGCCGCCGCCTGGTGCGGGTTCTCGCCGTAACGCAAATCCTGAATCTTCTGCAGACCGAGTTGATAGCCGGGCGGAAATTGGGATGCTTCGCCCATCTGCCCGGACAGGTATCCGGCAATCATCGAATCATAGCGGGCGGTCATGGCGAACGCGTCGCGGCTGAGGCGCTGGCGGGTCTCCAGCGTCACGCCTCCGTTGTGGGCGTCCATTTCCTTGAGGACCGGATCATAGTCGGCCGGGTTGACCACGATGGCGACGTCGTTATAATTCTTGGAAGCCGAGCGCACCAGGGCGGGCCCGCCGATGTCGATATTCTCGATGGCCTCAGCCAGCGTGCATCCTTCCTTGGCGAGGGTGGCCTCGAACGGATAGAGATTGATCACCACCAGGTCGATGGGAGAGATGCCGTGTTGTGCCATGGCTTCCATGTGGGCCGGCACGTCGCGCCGCCCGAGGATGCC
>SMVT01000166.1 GCA_004357365.1 Nitrospina sp. | reverse complement strand
CCAGCCAGATATCCCCGACAGCCATCGGCGGTTGCAGGTGGGTGAGTGATTGGATCAGGTCGATCTGCTGGCGGTAGTCGGCGTCGGTTTCCTGCGGGAAGCCGGTCAGAATGCTCCAGGTGACTTCCATACCGTAATACAGGGCCCACTTCAGGCAGAAAATATTCTGGAGCGGGCGCACGCCCTTGTCCATTTCCTGCAGTTGGTTCATGCTGAAACTTTCGATGCCGGGCTGGATCACATTCACCCCGCCGTGGGCCAGGTTCTTGATTTGCGCTTTGGTGAGGTTGCTCTTCACCTCGATGAAAAACTGCAGGTCGTAATTGTTTTTTGCGAATTCCCCGAACACGCCGTCGATGTATTTCATCTCCAGGATGTTGTCCACCAGCCGGAACCGGTAGCTGTTGTAGCGTTTGGACAGGTCGGCCAGATCGGCGTGGACCTGCTCCAGGGACCGCGCCCTGAACTCCATGGTCGAGGCATTGAGGCCGCAAAAAGTACAGTGATGCTTCTCCCCCCACCAGCAACCCCGCGCCGTCTCGTACAGGATGATCGGATTGTCCAGCAAGGGGGACTGGGGATCGATCTCCCGGATCGTCTCGATGTAATCGTCGTAATCCGGCGGGCCGTACTTCTTGAAATCGGTAAAATTCTCCAGGTTCTCCTCGAAGCAGAGGTCGCCGTTCACCCGATGGATCACCCCTTTGGGAATCGGATCGCCCGACTCCACCGCCTCCATCAATCCGGGGAGGACGTGCTCCGCCTCGCCGGAGACGACGTAGTCGATCCACTCGAACACGCGAAAATATTCGAGACCCATTTCCGAGTCGAAATTCGACCCGCCAAACATGATCTTGATGGCAGGGTATTTTTCCTTGATCAGCTTGGCGAGGGTGACGCTGGCGATGTTCTGGTTGAAGGTCGAGGTGAAGCCCACCACCCCGTATTCTCCCCAGTTGATGGTTTCTACCGCCCAGTGGAGGAATTCCGGAACCATTTGGGTTTTGACGTCGTGCAGAAACGATTCCGGCCGGTTGATTTTCTGGCTGATGCTCTGGAGATGGGATTTGAAATGGTCCGCGTACTCTTTGTTGCCCTTGGATTCACCAAACAGTATGTGGGAAAACAGCCATTCGCCGATCAGAAACCGCTCCTCGCACAGCTTGTTGTAGACTTCCAGGTCGATCTGGTGGGCGAAATGGAGGTTCAGGTAAAAGCTTTTCACCTGGTGGCCGTGCGTTTTCAGCAGGGTCGAAAGCGTGCCCAGCTGGATGGACGGATACACGTGAAAGCCGAACGGCATATTGACTAATGCGATTTTAGAAGGCATGGCCACAATCTTATCAATTCATATAGGGCAATTCATTAAAAAGTTGTAGGCTTCGACGGTAAAGGGTCATGCGCTTTCTGCTTCATAACCCCCTGGATCGGGGGACCCGATCCTTCCTCCCCTTGGCAAGGGAGGATCAAGGAGGGGTTTTGGAAAGCACTGTTTTATCACCTTCTTTGTAAAGGAGGCTTGGGTATGCCCTGTCACCCTTCGACAGAGCCTTTCCTGAGCTTGCCGAAGGACTCAGGATGACAGCGGTATGCCTGTTCTTGCAATGAGGAGAAAAGATGAGCCAACCCTGCAGGGGAAAATTCTCCCGGACATGGTCCGGGCGGTTTTTTCTTGGGTTTTGCGGTATAATTAAGTATTATATCCGTTTTTTGTTGAATCCTTCCTGGCTTCTCCAAATCACACCGACACATTTACCGAGGAAACCCCAGCAACTATGAGTAGTGAATTTATCCGAAATATCGGCATCATTGCGCATGTCGACCATGGCAAAACCACGCTGGTGGATTGCCTGCTGAGGCAGAGCGGCATGTTCCGGGATAACGAGCTGGCCGGCACCTGCATCATGGACAGCAACGAATTGGAGCGCGAGCGCGGTATCACCATCTTTTCCAAGAACGCCTCCATCCGGTACCAGAACTATAAAATCAATATCGTCGATACCCCGGGCCACGCCGATTTCGGCGGCGAGGTGGAGCGCATCCTGAAAATGGTCAACGGCGTTCTGCTGATCGTCGATGCCGTTGAAGGGCCGATGCCCCAGACCCGGTTCGTGCTCAAAAAATCGCTCGACCTGGGGCTGAAACCGATTGTGGTGATCAACAAGATCGACCGTCCTGGCGTCGATCCAGCCAAAGCGCTGGACGCGGTATTCGATCTGTTCGTGAACCTGGGCGCCAGCGATGCGCAACTGGATTTCCCCATCATCTACACTTCGGCCAAGCTGGGTTATTGCCGCCTGGAACCGGATGGAGAAAACCTGGACATGCAGGCTCTGCTGGACCTGATCATCCGGAAGGTGGACCCGCACGAAGGCGACTCCGACGGTGCCTTTCAAATGCTGGTCTCCTCCATCGACTACAACGATTATGTCGGCCGTATCGCCATCGGAAAAATTCAGCGCGGCCGGTACGATTCCCGCAAAGCGTACACCCTGATCAATCGGGCGGGCGACATGCAGGCGTTCAAGGCGACCAAGCTGTTCACGTTCGAGGGCCTCGAACAGGTGGAGGTGGAAGCCGCATCGACCGGCGACATCATCGGCATTGCGGGAATGAAGGAAGTGGATATCGGCGAGACCATTGCCGACAGCGAGTACCCGGAGGCGTTGCCGGTGATCGAAATCGGCGAGCCGACGCTGGCCATCAATTTCCTGGTCAATGATTCGCCGTTCGCGGGGCGCGAGGGGAAATACGTCACCTCGCGGCAGTTGCGCGACCGGTTGTTCAAGGAGATCAAGCATAACGTCGCTTTGCGCGTCGAGGAAACCGACGGCAGCGAGGCGTACAAGGTTTCAGGCCGAGGCGAGTTGCATCTGAGCATCCTGATCGAAACCATGCGCCGGGAGGGATTCGAGTTCGCCATTTCCCGGCCGGAAGTGGTGATGAAGCAGGTGGACGGTAAAACCCTGGAGCCGGAGGAATTCGTCATCATTGACGTCGAGGAAACGTATATGGGGCCGGTGATGGAGGCCATGGGGCAACGCAAGGCTTCGATGAAGAACATGCTTCATACCGGATCGAACGCGGTGCGCCTGGAGTTTGTGATCCCGACGCGCGGGCTGTTTGGGTTTCGGTCCCAGATGCTGACTCTGACGCGGGGCACGGGCGTCCTGAATCACAATTTTCACAATTACATTCCTTATTGCGGCCCGCTGGTGCGCCGCATCAACGGCGTGTTGATCGCCCTCCAAGGCGGGAAGACCACCACGTATTCCCTATTCAATCTGCAGGACCGGGGAACGATGTTTTTGGGGCCGGGGGAAGAAGTCTACACGGGGATGATCGTCGGCGAGAACAAAAAAGACAGCGATCTGGTCATTAACCTCTGCAAAGGAAAAAAGCTGACCAACTTGCGGACCTCCAGCTCCGACGATACCGTCAGCCTCACCCCGCACCGAAAGATGAGCCTGGAGCAGATCCTCGGTTATCTGAATCATGACGAGCTGGCGGAAATCACCCCTCAAAGTATTCGCCTGCGGAAAAAACTGCTGGATGAACACGACCGCAAACGGGACGCCAAAAAACAGAACGTTTCCTGACGTTCAACGGTTTGTGTTTATTTAGAGTGGATTTATGATGCCGGGGGGAGGGATTCAGATTTTTGGGCGGCTTCCTGGATAAGTTCAGCGAGCTGGTTGAAATTCACGGGTTTTTGAACGTACGCATAGGCGCCGTTGCGCATACATTCCTCTCTCGCCTCCGGGCTGATGTTGGCGGTGACCATGATGACCTGGACCTCCGGTCTCCAGTCGGTGATCATTTTGACCAGCTCGTCGCCGGTCAAGCGGGGCATCAAGACATCCAAAAGAACCACTTTCGGGTTAAAATAATAAATTTTGGCGATGCCTTCTTCACCCGCCTCCGCGAGCTCCACCTCAAATCCTCTCAGACTCAGATTTTTTTTGGCGAGGTGGAGAAACTTTTTTTCGTCGTCGACTACCACCACCTTCGGGTTCGATGTCATGGATTCAGGCATAAGCATTTACCAATTAGGCGATCGTTTGGGTTCGTAGGATTATTCAATTATTTGAAGGCATAAAGCCTCAAAAAACAAGTATTTCTTTTTTGATGGATTGAATTCAACCCAACCCTATCGCCTGCGACATTTTTGTCTGATACCTCCTTCCGCTGATCAACTGTTGGGGACCGCCGCCACCGGCACACCCATGAAATCCTGTTGGAGCTTTTCGTTGCCGTTGACCCCGTCTTCCATGGAGTCGATGTAGATCAAATCCCACAGGCCGTCCTCATTGATGTCGATGGCATAATACAAAGGCATTTCAGACACCACGTAGATATACCGGGCTGATCCGTAGTCCACATAAAATATGGGGTCACTCCCGTAATATTGCGGGAGGTTGACCAGGAGTTCCTCTGTAAAATAGGATTTGATAACAAAGTGGACGGTAAAGTAATCTGCCTTACCGTTGTGGTTGAGGTCGTAGCTGACACACAGGAGCCCGTTGGGTTTAAGGTCCCAACCGATCTGCGTGTTCAGCGCCGGCTGAACGAGGTTGTTGCCGGAAATTCCGGCAGTGGGAATACTGAAAATGAAACAAACAACGAATATCAAACGGTAAATATTTTGGTGTTTCATGACAAACACCTCCTTACGTTTACGGCGGAGAATAAATATGGTCCGCCCATCTACTAACGGTCATTAAAAGTATTCCTCCCAAATGTCGGTTGACGATTTATGCTCTTAAAATCTCTTCTTCCAGTTAAATACATTCAATAAACGTGCCGCTTTGGGAAAATTCTCCGGGTTTAATGTCCCACCGTTGAAATGGGGACAGTTGACGGAAATCGGCTTTTCCTGAAAGGGGTCTGTAGCGCCACTTTTGGGCCCTAATGGGGCAAAAATAGGCGGTGGATAATAGTTGTAAACTATTGAAAATGAAAGAATTATTCTGAAATTGGCCAGGGGGTTTACTTATAAAGGATTTACCCGGTTACAGTGATGGGACCTCTTTTATCTTCGAATCCGGCCACGTATAAGATGCTGTAGGCCCCGCCGCGACCACATTATGGGGCTTTGCAGCATGGGTT
>SMVT01000165.1 GCA_004357365.1 Nitrospina sp. | reverse complement strand
TTGCCGTCCAAGGCGATACCAAACGGAAACTTCAAATAAGCATCCAAAGCGAGGTCATAATCGCCTCCGTACCAGGCGGGCCCCAAACCAGCATAAGTCGTTATGGTTCCTTGAGGGTCCACTTTACGGATTCGATTATTGGAGCGGTCGGAAATAAAAAGATTACCCTCCCGGTCCACCGCCACATCCGAGGGCAGGTTCAGGCTGGCTTCCAGGGCAGGGCCATCATCCCCAGAATAATCCCCGATGCCATTACCCGCCACCGTTGTAATAATTCCATTCCGGCTGATTTTCCGTACCCGATGGTTATTCCTGTCGGCCACATAAATATTGCCTTGCGAGTCCAAAACCAATCCGGCAGGACAATTCAAAGACGCCTGGAGGGCGGGCCCGCCGTCTCCTCTAAAATCCGCAATCCCATTCCCGGCAATTGTGGTAATAATTCCCTGGTGGTTAATTTTTCGTATCAGATGGTTGGATCGGTCAGAAAAGTAGATATTCTGATCATCCACCGCAATGCCGTCCACCAGCCCTAAAGGAACCAGGAGTGCTGGCTGACCATCCCCGAATTCGGGGTATGGGAATTTTTCTTCAACCAGGGCAAATCCCATGCCGGTTAAATAAAAAAATACAAGAAAGCCGAAAACGGCTGTTGGATGAACCTTCATAGCAGGTTTATTTTAATAAATTTGATAAAGATAACGGTTTAGCCCAGGGGATTAAAACCGACCCTGTGTTTTCATATAAAACCATAAACCCTGTATGATAGTACAGGGGCAAATAAAAAAATTTAAATCTCGTTTTTCCGCAAAAACTGAATCATCCAAGGGATAATTTCCTCGTCGGCGTCTTCCACAACATAATGACCCGCCTGCTCTACCTCATGCACTTCTGCATTCGGGAAATATTTTTTCCAACGGTCCAGAAAGTACTCGGTGAAGCAGAAATCCTGCATGCCCCAGATGATCATCGCCGGACGGTCTCGGAAATATCCCAACTGAGATTCGATATGCTCCACCACGGGGTAACTGGGGATATCAGGCGTCAGGGGGATATCCTGAACAAATCTCAAATTAGCGATCCGGTTTTCCGGAGAGTTGTAGGGCGCCAGGTATCCCTTCCGCACCTTGCCCACCATGCGGTTGGTTTGTTTGCAGGCCCACGAAGTCGCCATCCTCGCGAACAGGTTGAATTTGAGAATCGCAAGGGGTCCGATGATGGGGTATCGGCACAGGTTGATGCTGAATGGAATGCGATCGGCAATAAAAGCCGCGGTGTTGAAAAAAATGAGGCGTTTGATTTTTTCAGGAGCACGCACGGCCAGGCCCATCCCAATCGATCCGCCCCAATCGTGCATCACCAGAGTCAGGTGGTCAAGGTTCAGGTGATCGACCAGTGCCGCCAGGTTATCGATGTGTTGCGAGAGGGTGTAATTGTATTCCTGCGGTTTGTCGGACAGCCCGCACCCGATATGATCCGGCACCACACAGCGGTACTGACTTCTCAATCCTTTGACGAGGTTGCGGTAGTAAAACGACCAGGTCGGGTTGCCGTGAAGCATGAGAAGGGTTTCGCCCTGCCCTTCATCGAGGTAATGCATGCGGTGGGGGCCCAATTCGATGAACCGGGATTCGAAAGGATACAGGTCGCGAAACGGTTCTATGGATAACCCGCTCACCATTCCACGCCCATCATCAGACAGTTGAGTCCACTGCCGATTCCCAGTAACGCCACCTGATCGTCTTTTTGAATGAATCCCTGCTCTTCACCGATGGCGAGGGTAACGGGCAGGGCCGCCGATCCGGTATTGCCGAGATATTCCAGCGTCGAAAAATCCTTGTTTAAATCCAGCGCCAATATTTCGTACAGCAATTTGCGCTGCATGCGCCCGACCTGATGGCAAACCACCTTGTCGACATCCTCATTCTTCCATCCAAAGGAGGATTTGGCGATTTCCCAGGTATCCTTTGCCAGCTGGCACCCTTCTTTCATCAACGTTTCCGAATCGGTCTCCATCAGCGGCGAGGAGTCGCCGCCCATGCCCATATCCTCGCTGCCCTGGCATAAATCGTTAAAACGCGTCTCGGCCCGCGCCACACTTCCCAGCAGACGATGTCCCGAATGGGAGAGGTTCCTGTGCACCAGCAACACCGCCACTGCGGCGGACCCGATAGTCATCGAAGCAAAGGCGGTTTTGATTTTGGCCCGGCTCGGATTGGGATCGGCCAGCAGGGTTTCGATGGTGGTCTCGACGAGCGGGCCGCCGTTTTCCCCAGCGACCACCAGACCCGCCTCAATCTGTCCCAGATCGATCATGTTGGCAACGTGCACCATGCCGTTAAGCACACCCAGGCAGGCGTTGGAAATATCGAACACGAGGGAGTCATTGGGCAGTTTCAAATTGTGATGAATGATCGAGGCGGTGGCGGGTTCCAGAAAATCCCGGCATACCGAGCCGGAAATGAGGCAACCGATGTGTTGGCGGTCGACGTCGGTTTTGCCGAGCGCGTGTTCTCCGGCCAGCGAACTGACTTGGCTGGGGAACACGCCCTTTTCGAAAAACCGGCGTTCCCGGATGCCGCTCATCATTTCCAGCCGCCCGAACGGCAGTTTCAATTTTTCATACAGCGAAGCGAGCCTTCTCTCCAAATCTTCCGAGGTAACGACATTATCCGGAAGATGGTACCCGAGAGACTCGATGTAGACGTTCTCAAATCGCATAAGCGGATGTGATCAGAATACGGTTGAACTCAACCCATGACCTGCATTTCGTAGCACCTCTGGTATTGAGGGCATTGGGCCAGTAATTCATCATGGGAACCGGAACCGACAATCTCGCCATGCTCCATGACAATAATACGGTCGGCGTTTTTGATGGTCGACAAGCGATGGGCAATGACGAAGGTCGTGCGATGTTCCATGAGACGGTGCAGAGCATCCTGCACTAGTTTTTCCGATTCCGAATCCAGTGCGGAGGTGGCTTCGTCCAGCACCAGAATCGGAGAGTTTCTTAAAATGGCGCGGGCTATGGCGATCCGCTGTCTTTGCCCCCCGGACAGCTTCACGCCGCGCTCACCGATCATCGTATCGTAACCGTCATCCAGATGTTGGATAAAACTGTCCACGTGAGCGGCTTTGGCGGCGTCCAGTATGTCCTCATGGGTGGCATGGGGGCTGCCCAACCGGATATTGGCCAGGATGGTATCGTTGAACAAAAACGTTTCCTGGGTCACCAGCGCAATATGATCGCGCAGGGAATGGCTGTTGCAGTCATTGATATTTTGGCCGTCAATCAGAATTTCCCCTTCGGTGACAATAAAAAACTTGAACAGCAGGTCAACCAGCGTTGTTTTTCCGGCCCCGCTCATCCCCACGATGGCCAGCACATCGGATTTATGGATGGTCAGGTTGATGTTTTTCAAAACCATCGCATCCCGGGTGGGATATTTGAACGAGACATTTTTATATTCGATACGATCCTTAAACCCGGATATTTGTATCTTGCCGTCGCGCAATCTTTCCGGTTCCTGGTCGAGAACGGAATAAACCCTTTCGGACGCAGCGATGGCTTTTTGAACGTCGGTATAGGTTTTAAACAGAATCCGCATGGGGTCATACATCATAAACATACCCAAAATGAACGCAAAAAAGGTCCCCTGCGTGACCTCCCCGCTCAGGACCTGGGAGCCGCCATACCAGAGGACCACCGATCCGGCCACCACACCGAGAACCTCCATCAGGGGGGAAGTCAATTCCGTGTATTTCACATTTTTCTTCATGACCTGAAGAAATTCCTGATTGTGCCGGTCCAGCTTTTTCTCTTCGAGTTTTTCCAAACCAAACGCCCGGACGATTTTGATTCCCGAAAACGATTCGAGCATGGTGGAGTTGATATCCGCCAGAATTTCCTGACCCCGGCGCCCCAAATGCCTCAGTTTGCGTGCCACAGTTATGACGGGAATCAAGGCAAAGGGAATCACAAAAATGGAAATCAGAGCCCAGTCCCACTTGAGATAAAAGACCCAGAACAGCAATCCCGCAAACATGACGGCACTCTGCAAAGCGTCCTTCACCTGCTTGGTCAGCGTCAGCAACATGGCGTCGACATCGTTCACCACCCGCGACATCAAAATTCCCGTCGTGTCTTTTTCAAAAAAACCATAGGGAAGTTTATGAATATGCATAAACAGATCCAACCGGATTTTCGCCACCAGTTCCCACCCAATCTTGTAAATAGCGCAACTCAGGAAATACCGCAGTCCCCCTTTCACACAATAAAGGCCGATGAGGATGAGCGGAATCATCTTCAGCATAAAATAATCTTTTTCCACGAAAATCTTGTCGAGGGATTCCTTAACCAGTGGAACCGGCGTAGTGGACAGCACACCCACAATGACGGAAGTCAACAGAACAAGAAAAACCTGCCCTTTATAGTTGGCGAGATTCCGGATCAGGCGTTTGTAGAGTTTTAAATCCATCTAAGTATTATAAGCCGTAGTGGGAGTTTTTCGGAAGGTGAAATCAAAAGGAAAAGAAAAACCCCTGCCCGTCATAAGAGATACAACGAAACAGGGGCTTAAACTTAAAATGTTTGCAATTCGAATGTCCTTTCGATGCCCAACCCAGGAGGGCCAGGAAATTCTTTCCGAATTTATTTCTTTTGCGGGATGAAGTCTTCCAGGGTCGCCCCGTTCTTGACCATCTCGTTCATGACCTTGACGGACTCTTCAATGCCCTTTTCGCAAAACTCCAGACTGATATTATTGGTATTCTGGGAATGGGCGTAATCCAGGACCCGTTCCATGGTGTTATCCCTCATGAAACCCTGAGGCACCTTCTCAATTCGGCCAATCGCATCACCCGACCAGAAATATTGAGCGGGATCGATCTCAATCCCCTTGCTGAAGTTTTTACCTTCAAAAGGTTCCAATTCTCCGAAAGATCTGAAACCCTCCGCCGGAGCGACCGCCGCTTTGTGACCGTTGCCATTGCCTTTCGCCGGCTCTTTCTCCGTAATCTTTTCGTTCAGCAGATCCTTCGCAAAAGCCACCGAAATGGTAGAGACTTTCTGCACCCGCGCGTTTTTCTCGATACGGGCGTGGGCCCGGCGGCGGATATGGCCTTCGGGGAACTGGTTCAGGTAATCCAGTGCATCCTGCGTCCAGGTGACCTGCACCGAGTCGAAGGTGGTCACCGTGGTAGCATCGCTCCGTTCCTCATCACTGGCTTGGAATCCGGATTTATCCATCGCGAACAGGCTTTCGGCACCGGCGCCACAGACGCCGCATTTCACCACGTCTTCCGCCACGATGGTACCGCACTCGTTGCACTTGAGTGTTTTCTGATCCTGCACCTTGTTGGCTTCCTCTGCCAATTTAGCTTCCTCTGCATATTTGGCTTCCAATATGGCGCTCCGGTCCTCGATCATGCCTTCCAAAGGATCTTCGCCCCTCGCCATTTTATCGCGCATCTGATCGCCGATGTTGTTCATCGCCTGCATGGCGCCGGCGGGCAGAATCTTTTCACAGGCTTCGGTGATGACACCAGAAGTGATCATACTGTGACCGCGTTCCAGGGCGTAGCGCAGGATCGCGGTGGTCGCCATGGGGCGTACGAATCCGGGAATCCTCTTCAACCGTTCCTTCGCTTCCTTGGTCCAGTCGATGGTTTCTTCCGCCTGCATATCGATCGGCGGCTGGTAGACTTTACTGGAGAGGTAGACGTTACACGGGACCATGCGAAGCAAGTTTTCCGTGTTGCCTCCGATGTCCATATCCGATGTGCTGTGAACACCGATACGGCCCAGAATCAACAAATAGGGATTTTCCTCCCGGGCATACTGCAGGACTTTTTCGAACACCTTGCCATCCAGCAAGCGAATGGTGCATTCCAGTCCCTCATCTTCCACGATTTTGCGGGAGATTTCCAGATGCGACTGGTAAATTTTCGCAAGGCCCTTGTCGATGATATCTTCGTGCAGTTTCTCCTGCTGTTCAAATTTGAACACCTTGGCGGCATCCTTGGAGAGCACCCCGGTCAGGCTGTTGAACATGGCGTAGTGGAAATACGGATCGAAGGTGGAGATCACTTCCAGCGGCTTGTTCAGGGCTTTGGCCATCTCAATCGCGGTTTTCAAACCGCCGAAGGCATAGCCGCTGCCGTCTACCGCGACCACGATTTTATCGCTGGAGGATTTCCGTTCGTGAATGGCGGGCACATACTTGATAATGAGGGTATCGGTTTCAATACGGCGAATCACCCGCTCGGTCACGGTTCCGATCTGGCTGTCCTTGATGGCGCCCAGGCCCAGCGCTCCCATGATGACCAGATCATAATCGGATTCTTTGATGTCGCGGACCAGTTCGGTCCAGTTTCGGCCTTCCAGCGATTTACCGACATAGGGTATATTGTTCGCCTTACATTTGTATTTAGGCACATCCAGGTAGGAATCAGTGATGACCTCCATCCCCTTGGTGATCAGCTGGTCATGGATGGCGCGTTGCTTTTCGAGCTCCTTTTCATCCTGGTATTCCTCGGGCAGGCCGCTTTCCATTTGCCGGAAGCGGACGTCGTGCATTTTGGCCGCATACACATGGCTGGCGGAGATCGTGGTATCCGATCCTTTGGCGAGTTCCAAAGCCAAGTCGATACACGCATTCGAGTAGTCGGAATTATCGACAGGAATGTAAATGTTCTTAAACATTGGGTTAATTTCTCCCTTCAATATCTATAAACTCAATTCGAATTGTATGTTAGGTGAACGATCAATGAATCCAGCGCATGATGGAGGGTGTTTCGCCCCAAAAAACCAACAGTCTCAATTGCTTGCGAATTCTAGCAAAAATATGGGGGGTGTCAATACAAAAGCCCTTCTATACAACCACCTTACCGCTCCCGCCGGCCCCGCGTATTTTCCGAGGTCCGGGAAGACGGCAAATCCCATTTTCCGGAAGGTCCGGAGAAACAAATGATTGAATTCGCTGGCTTCTAAACCCGACGGACCCGGTAAAATTTTACATCCTCATCGGACCCGGTTTGGGTTATAATCCCCTTGAAATTCAAGTGAGTTATTATACACGCAATTCAGCAGAATTCGTACTGTGCAAGACAGCAACTTCGTGTAAATCCGGACTGACTTCCATCAATCAAACACACACCTATCCCAACGAGTGGGCGATTTGAGTTTTATCTTATTGATATTTAAGCCTTTAAGCCCGTAGAGGAAACCCCTGATGTTATTTTCCGGAAAAGAGGACCTGACCCGGCATCTGAAAGGAATCATCGGCCTGTCCAATGGGGCCTCGGTTCAATTGGAGAATGAGGACAAGCTGATCGGTCCCCCTTTGGACATTCTGGTCAAAAATTCCGTGTTGAACGAGAATAAAGAGGTCCGCGGACATTGCCGGTATATCATCAAGTCCGTCGCGCAATTGCTGGGAATCGTTCCGGCATCGATCCAGGGCCTTTATGAAGCCCGCGGTCAGGGCAAGAACAAAGGGTACACGGTTCCGGCTCTCAACATCCGGGGATTGCCTTACGAGATGACCCGCGCTATTTTCCGGACCGCAAAAGATACCGATTGCGGCGCCTTCATTTTTGAAATCGCCAAATCGGAAATTGGCTACACCTTCCAGAGACCGCATGAATTGATTCCGGTGATCCTGGGCGCGGCGATCCGCGAGCGATTCCGTGGCCCCGTCTTCGTCCAAGGCGACCATTTCCAGATCAATGCCGGAAAATTCGAAGAAAACCGGGATAAGGAAGTCCAGGGGATCAAGGATCTCATCAGCGAGGCCATCAGTGCCGGGTTTTACAACATCGACATCGATTCCTCAACGTTGGTCTCCCTCGATTTCGAGGACGTCAACGAGCAACAACGGCTGAATTATGATGTGGGCGTCGAGTTGACCTCGTTTGTCCGCGAACAGGAACCGGAAGGCGTCACTATTTCAGTCGGAGGGGAAATCGGCGAAGTCGGCAAGGAAAACAGCAACGAAGCGGAACTGCGAGTGTACATGGATAATTTCAACGAACGCCTGGCCCGGGCCAATCCCAGCTACAAGGGGATCAGCAAAATTTCCATTCAGACGGGCACCAGCCACGGCGGCGTACCACTGCCGGACGGCAGTGTGGCGGAGGTGCAACTGGATTTTGAAACCCTGGAGAACTTGTCGCGCATTTCACGGGAGCAGTATCATCTCGCCGGCGCAGTGCAACACGGGGCCTCCACCCTGCCCGCGGAATTGTTCCACAAATTTCCCGAACTGGAAACGGCGGAAATTCACCTGGCCACCGATTTTCAGAACATGATTTATGAAAGTCCGCATTTCACCGCGAACTTTAAAAAGGAAATCTACGCCCACCTGCGCGAACACTTTGCCAATGAGAAAAAACCCGGCATGACCGATGAGCAATTCATTTACAAAACCCGCAAAAAGGGATTCGGCCCGTTCAAGCCTCAGTTCTGGAATCTTCCGGAAGATATCAAGAGTGAAATCGGCAAAGAGCTGGAGGCAAGATTTCACTTCCTGTTCAACAAATTGAATGCACAGAATACCACGCAGTATGTCAGGGAGTCCTGTACCCCCCAATCCGTCGCTTCCAATCTCGATACGGAAATTCAATTCGGCTGACCCACCGCAATAAAAAACCTTCTTACCACTTAAGGGCAAGAAGGTTTTCGCGCTTATGCCAAAATCTATATTTTACTGTCTAATCAGTTAATTTAATTAATATTTTAGACTCATCGATTAATCGCATTGGGCGGTTCAAGACCCTTCTTTTTCTGCCATCCCTGCGTGTTTGGCTTTTCTCTCTTTAAACTGTTCCACGGTGGTTAAAACATCCGCGGGCACCTCGTCCTTATTGCTCCGGGAACGCATGAGAATAACGGACCGGGCCACCTGGGGATCCTGCAAAATTCTCAGACCGGTTTGGATAACCTCTTCTTTTTTGACTTTCTTTACAGCTTGGACCAGTTTCTTTTTGTAATCGAAGTCGCCTTTTTCGTCGACGGCATGGTAATACAAATCCCCCGCCACTTCGGCGATGCTGTCGCTTTTTTTCTCCAGTGACACAATCATACTGTTCCGGTGCTTTTCAAATTCCTCGTCGGACAGTTGGTTGAACAACCTGTCGGATGTTTCCAGCCAGGCCTCCACGCGTTTTTGCAGTTCAAAGGGACCGTATCCGGCGGACTGGATGATCATTTTAAAGAACAACCGTTCTTCCACCCGGTTCTGAAAACTCCACACGATATAGCCCAACTGCTGATTGGTCCGCATCTGGGTGTAAAAATCGCTCTCGACAATGGAAGCCACCAGCGAAATGCGTGCCTGTTTCTCAAAACTGCGCTCCCCCACCTGTAAGGAATAATAAAGAGAGTTGTTGTTGTCGGCAATTTTCCGGGAAAACCGGATCTTTTCGCCCGGATCGAGAATTCCAACGACTTCCTTGTACCGTTCGGCTTCCGGCAAGGGCCGGCCTTTGATTTCCTCCAGCACGATATCGAGGCTCTTGCGGGCCTGTGCCGGGTTCCAGTTA
>SMVT01000164.1 GCA_004357365.1 Nitrospina sp. | reverse complement strand
GCTGATGACGACGGAATCGCTCAAATCCAGTCCGGCGGCGAATTGCGCTCCGTGAGTTTCCGCCACGCAATGCGGCGGCCACGGGCCTCCCTGCTCGGCAAACGAGCAGTGATCGGCGGGATGCCAGTCGCGGCTGGCGAATACGGGAAGGTGGCGCGCACGGAATAGAGCCGCATAACGGTTCAGGACGGGGACCACGTCATCTCCCTGCGAAACCGCCAGACTGCCGCCGGAAAGAAAATCGTTCTGCACGTCGACGATCAACAGGGCGTCGCCCGGGCCGGGGATCCAATCCTGTGTTCCTGCAGTGTTCATAGCGCGTCCACGTCCTCCTGGACCACGGAAGTTTTTCTGAAAATAAACAGGCCTGCCGGTAGGTATTATATCCCGAGTTTAAAGCTCCGGTCCCATGTACCGGATGAAGTCGTCGAGTATTTTGGCGTCGAATTCATAGGCCATCTGTTTTTTCATGAGGGTCAGGGTGTCGAAGGGGCTCATGGCTTTTTTGTAGGAACGACGGGTGGTTAGGGCGTCGTAGACGTCCATGACCTTGCAGATTCGGGCAAAGTAGGAAATTTCCTCGCCGACGATTCCCAGCGGATAGCCGCCGCCCTTGTATTTCTCATGGTGCTGGTTGGCCATGTCGATCACCGATTGGGCGTAGCAATTCATCTCGTGCAGAATATCTCCGCCCAGTGGCGCATGATTTTTGACGATCTGAAATTCCTTGGGCGTCAACAGGCCTTTTTTATTGAGGATGGAATTGGAGATTTTGGATTTGCCCACATCGTGAAGCATGCCGCCCAGCCCCAGCGTCCGGACCTCATCGTGACCCATGTTGATTTTCACGCCGTAGGTCAGGCAGTACAAGCCGACGTTCACGCTGTGCGTGTAGGTGTAATAATCCTTGTTGGTGATTTTTGAGATGCCGTAAAAGCCGACATCTGTATCCTGAAAGCACTCCTCCATGATTTCCATCACCTCGTCCGATGTTCGCAGGACTTTTTCGGAAGCGTTGTTTTCGAAAAACTCTTTCATGATGTTTTTCGAAATCTCATACACCTTCCTGGCTTTTTTCTCGAAGGAGATTTCGGGATTCGCCACGATCGTGCGCAGGGTCGTGGTGGCGTGGCGGTAGTACTTAAACAGGTCCTCTTCCTGGATGTAAAAATCCTCCAGCGGGTCGCCCGATTCCAGAAGGCGCACCACTTTTTCGTGATGCTCGGGCTTGGAGGTGGCAAAACGGACGTATTTGATGGTGCCGTAACTGCGGGTTTTATAGAAAATGTCAAAAGGATCGTCTTCGCTGTTATTCAGGAACTCGAGATTGATTTTCCTGTAACTGGTATCTGTCGCAGTCTGATTCATAATTGAATTTTTTGAGGTTACAGCAGACTTATCGGCGTATTTAATCAGTTTAAAGGAAATCAGATTATTCCGAAACCCCTAAAAAGAAACTGATTTTGGGACCGGCCCCGAGGCCCTGAATCATCGAGGCCTTTGCATAACCCGGTCATCCTCAGTCCTTAGACAGGCTCAGCAGGACAGCGAATCAATGTATCAGCCCTATTGACGCCAAGGTCTCTGAATCACCCCGGCCCCCAGGCTCGGGGCGAGGCCAGCATGAAATGTACGATGGAACGGGCGCATCCCAGAAGATCGGCCATGGACAGGCTTTCACCCGGCTCGTGCATGCGGCAATCGGGATCGTATGCCCCCAGGCACAGCGGCGGGATGTTCCCCAGGGCCTCCATCAGTGTGGCGACGAACGGGATGGAACCGCCGCACCCGTACAGACAGGGGTCCTTTCCGTAACCGGCTTTCAGCGATTCCAGCATCAGGGAAAAGGCGGGATGCTCAATGCCGGTCATCCATGGCGCCCCGCCCTTATCCTTCTCCAGCTCCAGGGAAAATCCGGCGGGTACGTTCTGGAGCAGATGTTTTTTCAAATGGTCGGCGGCGGTGGTTTCGCTCTGGCCCGGCGCCAACCGGATTTCGATCAGCCCCCGGGCGGAGGGATCGTCAAAAGTCCGGGCCGACCCGTCATTCTCCACGTGTAATGCACGGAGTGAAATGTTCCGGATTTTCCCGCCGGGCTCGAAAAATTTTTCCCATCCGGCGGGAATCAGTTGGCCGTCCCACCCGACCAGGCGATCGACCAGGGTGGCCAATTGCAGTTCGGGAACCGGGAACGGGCCGCCGGTGACGCCGGAATGCGGGTCCTTGTCCGCCGACTGCACGATGAGTTCCACTGTCAATGTCGCCGGATCGTCCGCGTCCAATGTCCTCAGCCGCATTTTCAACCCGAAGCGGTTTTCCGTTTGAAACGTCTCTTCCAGCCATTGGATCAAACCGTTGCGGTCCGTCAATCCTTCGGTGTGAATCTGCAGGCGGGCTCCAGCACTGCCGAAGACCACGCCGCCTGCGACGCGGTTGCCCGGGCGCACGTTGGCGTAGGAGGTGCGCAGTTGCGCGACAATCACGTCCACCTTTCCGGCTGGAACGGTGGCTAGGGTTGCGTCCAGCAACCCGGCCTGTTTGCGCAGGGCAGCGAGCGTGGTCGGGATTTTTTCATAACCGCGCCGTTCATCGTCGGTGACGGGCGCATCCGCCCGGGCGATGTCCGCCACCGCCAGGGAATGATCCTCGTGGATCAGGGTGGCCAGCACTTTATACAGCGCGGTTTGTGCATCGATGGCGGACGAAGTGCCGGTGGCCTTCAGATGCGCGTTCATCTGTAAGATGCCTCGAAGCGAGGTGGTCAGGCCGGGGAGACCTGTGTCCGGGTTGGTGACGTCGAGGATGATCACGCAATCCGCAGTTTCAAAAAATTCCCGGTTCTGCAGAATCTGCGGGATCAAGGTGTGCGAGCCGGACTCTTCTTCGGTTTCGAAGATGACCTTGATGTTGCAGGGCAGTTGTTCGAACCGTTCGGGCGCGGGATTTTGGGCATCGAACCCGATCGCCTTTAACACCGCATCGACCGCCATGCCGATGGCCACCACGCCGCTCAAATCGTCCGCCGCGCCGCGGCCGTAAGCGCGGGTGCCGTCGGCGTTCCAGCGCAGTTCGGTCGGTGGATGGCCGTCCCATTTGGTGAAATGCTGGTCGTCCATGTACGGTTGTTTGTCGAGGTGCGCGTACATGAGGAGTGTCGGTTTGCCGGTTCCGGAAATGATTTCCGCCATCAGGATGGGCGTGGACCGTTCCGGACCGGGCGGTGGAACGTTTATCCGGATATGGGGAAACCCAATGCTCTGCAGGTATTTTTCCGCCACCGCCAGGATTTCCTTCATATCGGTCGGCGTGGTGCGGTCGCCTTCAAATTCATTGACGTTGAAACTGCGGCTGTCGATGCGGACCATTTCTTTCATGACCCCCATGTGTCGTTGCACCAGGGGCGATCCCATTTCAATGGAGTTGCGGGCTTGTTGGTCCCACTCGATCAATTGCATGACGGTTTTTCCTGAGGGTGGTCGGGTTATTGGAAAAAGGGGTGGGTTTCTTTACCCACGGGCGTTCATCATATAATATAAGCAAGCTGTTCGTAAAGTTCTGCCGGCCGGGGAAGGATCCCTGCCGGGACACTCGAGGCATCGCCGATGATTCAACCCCTGCTTAATATGTTTCGATTGATCCGGATCGTCCGGGAGCGCGGCAACCGGCCGCTGATCCGACGTTCGCCCAAGCAGTTGCGGGATTTTATCCTGTGCCGCAACGACCTCAACCGGAAAAAACTCCTAAGCCTTCCGTTGTACTGGTGGCGGATGTTCAAGGGGCTGGACATGTTGGTCTGGCGGCTGGAAACCTTCGGTTTTCTCCATCTGCCCCAGACCACCGAAGAAGAGCGGTCACGCCTGAACGAATACCTCGACTCCTGAACCTTCTTAAACGCCTGCCGAAGAAACCTTTCGCTTTGATTTCAAAATCCGCTATGATGCGTCATCCCGATTGATTTGAAGGCATTAAACCTGTCTCCCAGGAATTTTCGTCGAATGATGAATGTGGTCTCGGTATTGAATCACAGGACGTTCCAGATTATTTTTCTGCTGTACTCCGCGATTTTGATTTTTCTGGGCCGGCAGACGGAAATCGGCCTGTTGAATTTTGACGACAGCTTTTACGCCCAGAAAGCGAAGGAGCTGTTGACTGGCGGCAGTCTCTGGCTCAACACGTTTCACGGGCAACCCGATTTCGACAAACCCCCCCTGCCACTGTGGCTGACCGCCGTCTCGTTCAAGGTGTTCGGCGTCTCGGGCTATTCCACCGTGCTGGTGACCGGCCTGTTTGGAACGGGGGTGGTGTATCTCACCTACCGGCTTGCTGAGAAACTGTTTGAGGACCGCTGGGTGGCGTTTTTTTCGGGCATCGTGCTGATCTTCCCGGGTTACTTCCTCGATTATTCGCGCCGCGGCATGACCGATATCGTCCTGACTTTTTTCGTGACGCTGGCGCTGTATTGTTTCTTCCGGGCGAAGGAGAATCCGCGCTGGTTCCTGGCGTTTGGATTGAGTACGGTCGGGGCCATGCTCACCAAAAGCGTGCTGGGATTGTTTCCGTTGTTGATCGCCGTGGCGGTGCTGGCGTTTTCCCGCAAATGGAAAACCATCGCCAACCCCAACTTCGTCGGTGGCGTGGTGATCGCTCTGGGACTGGGAAGCACCTGGCATATCATCAACTGGATGGAGTATGGCGACACGTTTGTGCGCCAACATTTCGGCTGGATCATCTGGGAGCGTTTTTTTTACGGCGATTTCGCCGCTCCCAATGCCGGGCCATTTTATTTTCTGGGCTACCTGAAGGGATTTTTCGGAAACTATTGGCCGTGGCTGCCCTTTGCCCTGGCGGGGTGCTGGCAGTTCGGCAAACGGGGGTTCGGTGAAAAAAAAGATCCTTACCTGCTGGTGGTGCTTTGGGTGGCGGTCATTCTGACGGTGTTGAGCCTCAGCAACGCCCAGTACTTTCGTTATGCGTTGCCGGTTTTTCCGGCGCTGGCCCTTATCGTGTCGAAAACCCTTAGCGGCTGGTTGCTTGCGGACTGGAAAGACAAGATCATGCCCTGGTTGATCGGGGTGGTGATCCTGACGGTGCTAATCATCAACGTCACCCCCATCGAAATGAAACAGGCAGCCAGCCTCCGGCGCAACAGCTGGGAGGTGCGCCTGCTGGCTCCCTCCATTCGCCTCAACACGCTGGAAAAGGATTTTCTGGGTAATTACAAACTGCCGCTGTGGAATCCCAGGAACTCGATTCTGTTTTATTCGGACCGGTGGTTGGCGGACCCGGTGGACAAACCGCAAGCGGTCATGGCCTCGTTTGAAAAAAACCCGAACGCCACCTGGCTCACCCGGATGGGCGAATTCAGGAAGCTGGACAAACTGTTTTCGGGTAAACTCTATATGATCCAGGCCCAGGGGCCGTACGCGTACTTTACCTCCATGCAAGTCCGCGATCAGATCCGTTACGATTTCATCGGCGAAAACCAACCACAATTTCGCTGACACATCCTAGGGTCGTTTGTTAAAGCCGGTACCGCTGAGACAGGGCGGAGGGTTTCAATTGATCCGTCTCCGGATTGAAGATTCATGTTGCACTAGGCTTTTGTTTGACTGGCAGGTGGAAAAGTGGGAAAATCTGGTGCGTTTCAGGGAGAATATTTGGTTTCCCGCCGTGAAACCGCAACCGAATAAACCCCTGAGTTCCTTCCGGAGGCCCAATTAGGATCAGCAGTCGGGACACAACCTGTTGGCCTTAATTGGACTTTTACACTCCTAAAACTGAATTCCTGTTATGGTAAAACCTCTTTCCTTTATTCAAAAATCAAAGGCCCTTCACAGAATATGGCGTTACCGGCTAAACACAGAAAAGGACAGTATCAGTTTTCTTCTGAGCCAAAACCTCTTAAAAAAAACGGCGGTGGACATTGGAGGCAATAGGGGTATTTATTCTTATTGGATGAGCAAGGTGGTTGGGGAAAAGGGAGCGGTCGTGGTATTTGAACCTCAGCCGGAGTTGGGGGAATATTTGGAAAGTTTTCGTTTTTCTTTTCATTTGAACAACTTAACCATCGTTAACCAAGCGCTTTCCTCCTCCATCGGACGACAAAATTTGTATAGAGTTAAGGTGGGTGACGGCGGGGCAAGTTTAATTAACAATTCTAATGGGGATAGGCAAAGCGTCGAAGTGGAGGTCACCACTTTGGATCAATATTTTTCCGATTGGAAAGGCCCGAAAACAGAGTTGATCAAATGTGATGTGGAGGGAAATGAGCTTGAGGTATTTAAAGGGGCTAAAAATAAGTTGTTAGAGGAAGGCCCCACTCTGCTTTTCGAATGCCATTATAAGGAGGCGGAGAAAGGGGAACTGTTCTCGTTTCTTGTTTCTCTGGGTTACGACGGCTTCTTTTTTTCGGGAAAGGAAAGAATCCACTACTCAAAATTTAATAATTACAGTTATTCAAAACCGGGAGTTTCTCATCGGAATTATATATTTGTCTGCAAAAATAAAGACAGCCTCTTATGACTTGTCAGGCTTTTGCTATTAAAGGAAACTCAATGACCTGGACCGAGAAGGTCCATCAAGCCGGAGTCTTCCTGACGATTGCCTTGGGTTTTGCCATCCCGATCAGCACTTCTCTCACCGATTTATTGATAGCCCTGATCCTCGTTTTATGGTTTCTAGCGGGTCATTACAAAACTTTTATGGATCAGGTGCGTTCGAACCCATTGGTTCGCGCATCCCTCCTGTTGTTTCTGATTTTTGTCCTGGGAATGCTTTATACCCCGGTCTCCATCGGCGAAGCGGGCAAGATGCTGAAAAAGTACCGGGAGTTGCTGTATTTGATCGTTTTGATCCCTTTTCTTTGCACGGAGATGCATAGAACCTGGGCTCAATGCGCTTTTGGGTTGTCCATGGTGGTGACTCTGATTGCTTCGTTTTATACCTTTTATTTTCCCCCAGAAAGCCTGGACAAGGCTTTACTGGGGCAAGTGTTTAAAGACAGTATTAACCATAGTTTTTTGTTGGCGGCTTTTGCCTTTGGGTTGATGACCTATGTGTTGGTTCATAAAAACAACAAACGATATGCGATTGGATTGAGTGCGCTCTTTATTCTGGCGACGGTCAATCTTTTTTTTATAGTGGACGGACGGACCGGATATGTTATTTTTTATTTGCTCTTTATCGTATTTTTGGCTCAGCGGTTCAAATGGAGATTCACCATTTATGGATTGCTGGTGTTGTTGATCCTGAATTTATTTTTGATTTCCGTTCCAGGTCCCTATCAAAAGCAAGCGTATCAGACGGTGGCTAACACCCTTAAATATTTTAAGAAAGGAGATTCAGAAACTTCCATAGGATTACGTTTGGAATTCATGATAAACAGTTACCAGCTGTTGACCGAAAGGCCTGTGTTCGGTCATGGGACGGGAAGTTTCAAAAGTCAATATGCCGTATTAGCGGGAGCCAAGGGTCTCAAGAACAAGACCGCTAACCCGCACAACGAATACTTGATGACCGGAGTGCAAACCGGAATGGTGGGAATCGGCTTCCTGCTTTATTTCATATTCTGTCTATGGAAATATTCATTTCGGTTAAGCCCGTTGTATAAAAACCTTGCTCTGGGGCTTGCTGCGGCCACCACGGTGGGATGCATGGGCAACTCGATTCTGCTGGATCATACCCCAGGGGTTTTTACCCTTTATTTCACCGCGGTCTTATTTTCTTCTTTGAATCAACTCGAAACCACAGAATATGCTTAGTATAGTTATCATTGCTAAAAATGAAGCTGATAAAATCCGAGAATGCTTGGAGAGCGTTCAATGGGCCGACGAGATCGTGGTGTTGGATTCCGGCAGTACGGACAGCACGGTTAAAATTTGCCGAGAGTATACTGACAAAGTATTTGAAACCGATTGGCCCGGATACGGTCCGCAAAAAAACCGGGCTCTGGAAAAAGCAACCGGAGACTGGATCTTATCGATCGATGCCGATGAGCGAGTTCCCCCGGAACTCCGTTCGGAAATCGAACAGGCTGTGAAGTCGGAACGTTATAAAGGATATCAAATTCCCAGGTCGTCTTATTATTGCGGCCAGCGTATCCGCCATTCCGGTTGGTGGCCGGATTATACCCCCCGGTTACTCCGGCAGGGCAGCGGAAAATTCAGCAATTCCCTCGTTCACGAACGCCTTGAGATTCAGGGTCCGGTCGGCTATCTTCGAAATCCAATGATTCATTATAGTTTCGACGACTTTGAAGATGTGCTCAACAAGATGAACTGGTTCTCGACTCAAAATGCGAAAATGCTTCTGGAATCAGGTAAATCATCGGGTTTGTTGAAAGCGGTGGTGAGAGGTCTTTTCGTTTTTATCAAGACCTATATATTACGGGCCGGATTTTTGGACGGCCGGCGCGGATTTATGCTGGCCGTGTCCAATGCCGAGGGGACTTATTACAAGTATCTCAAGTTGCTCCTTTTGCGGGAGAAACAATCCCAAAAAAAATAATGCCGCGAATCAGCGTTATTGTGAGCACCTACAATCGACCGGATGCCCTGGAAATGGTGTTGCGTAGTCTGGAGGCTCAAACCTGCAAGGATTTTGAGGTGGTGGTCGCCGACGACGGCTCCCGTGAGGACACCCGCCTCATGCTCGACCGGTTCGGTTCCCAATCGCCCCTTAAATTGAAACATGTGTGGCAGGAGGACAAGGGTTTCCGCGCGGCTTCCATCCGCAACCAGGCCGTGGCCGCCAGCCAGGGGGAGTACCTGGTGTTTTTGGATGGCGACTGTATGGTGTTCCCGGATTTTTTGGCCGAGCACGCACGGCTTAAGGAACCCAACCGGTTTACCACGGGAAACCGGTTGCTTTTAAGCCGCTCGTTTACCGAAATTGTTTTAGACCGCCAACTTCCTCTGCA
The DNA here is from genome assembly GCA_004357365.1 of Nitrospina sp. GTDB lineage: Bacteria > Nitrospinota > Nitrospinia > Nitrospinales > Nitrospinaceae > SZUA-226. The sequence goes on along the minus strand of SMVT01000164.1, from coordinate 22,547 downwards.
TCAGTGGACCTTTTCCCAATGGATCAGGGCTCGGCTCAGTGGCCAGACCAACCGGTTGCTTCCACTCCTTCGATTGCCTCTGGGTTTCCTTAGAAAATTAACCCCTCGAAAATGGAACGGGGTAAAAACCTGTAACCTGGGAACCTGGCGGCAGGATTTTCTCGACGTGAATGGTTTTGATGAAAACTATCAGGGGTGGGGATATGAGGATTCGGACCTGGTGATCCGCATTATGAATAAAGGGGTCTTTCGTTTGGAAGGACGCTTTGCCATCCCGGTTATACATCTGTGGCACCCTTTGAATCATTCCCCCAGCACCGAAGAAAATCTGCAACGACTCCAAAACGTTTTAAAATCTAATGCCACCCGGGTGGACAATGGAGTCCATCGTCATATGTCTGCATAAACCAGTTGGAAGATTTTCCAGGCTATCGGGTTCCTACCATAAATCCGTTACGGAAAGCAGGAGTGCCATTTTTCTATTGCTGCGTTATGAAGGATTTCTGAGGTAAACTCTCATCTCATGGCCTTTGCCGGAGAGTTTGGCAGGAAGATTCGACAAATCCGCCAATATTTTTAAAAGGCGATAAATTAAATAAGGCGCTTGATCCTTTTCGCAATAACTGACGCGATACGTTTGAAATCGCTCAACCTTTAAATCCGCCCTTTGAGCCAGGGTGAAAATGGATTTTTTATTGAAAAAACTGATATGGCCGCCGTGTTTGTCTATATTGAAGTAATGCCATTTTCCTTTGAAAACTTTTACCGTCCAACTATCGGTGTTACCGGTTCGAATGCCCAGTATCCCGGCCGGCTTGAGCAATCGCTTGCATTCTTTTAATATACTCATTGGATCTTTTAAATGTTCGATCACTTCAAAAATGGTTATGACATCGAAGCTGTTGTCGGGAAAGTGGACTTCCTCCAAAAATCCATGGGTTACTTTTAAACCCACCTCTCGGGCCGCCTGCGCCGCCTCTTTTGCTGGTTCCACTCCTTCGCAATTCATTCCCATTTTATTGGCCGCGTGAATAAATGCTCCATTGGAGCAACCCACATCCAGCAGGCGAATCTGACTTCGGTCTTTTCCTGTGACGGCTTCAATTTCTTTTAAGATTTTCTTGGTATTGCGGATAAGGCTACTTGTGGTTTTGGGAGTGGGCCAGGTGCCCTTGGGATCGTTAAATTCCTCCATCGATTTGTGAAATGATTGTTCACTGCATTGACTGATTAATTGGCCGCAATGAGAGCAAACTTTCAAGCAGCCTTCAGGAAGCAAAATATCCGTATCCTTCAGTTCGGAATCGCAACCTATGGGACAACGGTCAAGATATTTAGGACTGTTCATGAAATTTATTAAAATTTAAATAATGAGGCATTATAGGTGCTTCAATAAGTTTACGTTCTTGATTGCAGGATTTTCAGATCCCCATTTAAGTATGTTTTCTAAAAAATGTTCAAGCATTTCTTGTGTGGTTTTGCCAACGACTCTTCTATTAAATAAATGACAGGAGATTTTCAATGCGTTCTGGCATTCTGTGACCGCCCGTTCTCTTTTCGGCCCTTCTTCCCCTGGAAGTTCCTTGAGCCTCCTGAAGCTCTCGAAGATCAAAGAACGAATTTCAAGATAATTGGAAATATCTATTGCATTGGCTTGTTGGGTTTCAGAATGATGTCCTGTCCAAACTGGGAATAAAAAATCCGGAAGATTCTGGTCGGGTAAACTTTTCTGAGAAGAAATAGTTTTTGCCGGATATTCGGGCGCCTTGCGGTAATTTTTTTCCTGAAAAAATTTCTAATGGATTGGAAGAATGAACTCATGGAGGGGTCGACCTGACTAATGGTTTTTATTATATTCGATCCCTTAAAGAAATAAAAGGAAGCGCCATGAGGTAGTAGGTCATCATCACCACTTCCGAATCGTAAAAATTGGTTTCGAACAGTCCCCCCACTAGAAAGGCGGTCACCGCGCTGAGGCTGGCCAGCACCACCCAGCGGTGCTCCGGGTCGTCCCCGGATTTCAATTGGCGTCCTGCCGCGACAAAATAACTCAGCCATAAAAACAGCCACGCCAGAACGCCCACCGCTCCGGTATCGATTGCCAACTGCACGAGGTTGCTGTGCAGGGTGCGATAAGGCCGGGCGAGGTTTTTGTACTCCGGATAATCCCCGCGAACTTCCAAAAGACAGTGAAACCCGCATCCCGTCACCGGATAGTCTTTGTAAATGGCCCACCCCAACCACCACATGGAGAGCCGCTCCTGAAGGGTGACGTCATCCAGATTCGCGATGCTGGTCACCCGTTCCTGGATGGGAGCCGGGGCGATCCAGAACAGCAGGGCCGCGACGACGGGTAACAACAGGATCAAAAGCGGTTTACGGAAAATCAGCAGGATCAACAGACCGGAACCGAAACCCAGCCAGGCCTGGCGGGTCAGCGTGAGCGCCAGGGCGAGGAGCATCAATACAAGCGCCCCCCAGACCCAGGCGTTCTTTTTATTGCGAAACAATAGATACGCAGCGGCCACCAGAGCGGTCTGCATTAGAATCCCCGCGAAGGTCATGTAAATGCTGAACGTTCCGGAAATCCGGTGGTGAATCGAAAGACCGTCCTGCAGCACCTGGGTCAGGCCGGTCAGGGCGGACAGGGAAGCGGCGAACAGGATCAATCCGATAAAAAAATTGCGCGGCGAAACAGAAGCGTCCGCTCCCCGGGTGGCCTTGAAGAGTTGTGCCGGACGGGTCCGCCGGAACTTATCGATAACCGCCTGCAAACTGTTTCGCAGGTCCGGATCGGCGAGAGTGTTGAGCACCCAGAAGAAGATGACCATCTCGAACAGCCGTTTCAAATGCTCGAAACTGCGGAGAGGGTCCAGCGCCGTGAGGACGGCCAGGATGCTGGCCAGGCTGAAGGCGGCGAACGGCATCCACAGCGGCCAGTGCAGGCGCACCCGGGAACGGGTGAGACGGGCCTTGGCCAGCCATAATCCGCCACCCAGGAATCCGCAAATGTGGGTGATGCTGATCGAAAACTGGCCCGCTAGGGTGAACACCATCAATACCAACAACTGGGCGCGGGTCAGGATGTGAATGCGGCGTTCCATAAAGCCATGAGGGACGGCCCGGCGGGTTGCTGAAAACCGCCCGCAGGCGGGTGAAATGGATTTTGAAGGTGAAGCAGGCGATGGGCCTCAATCAGGCAACAGACTCACTCTTATGGGACCCGTCGCACCTCGGCGAGGTCTGGGTTTGGCCGCAATCGCAGATGACCATGCGGCACGCGCTTTCCACCTCCAATTTCATGGGCGATTTGCCGGTGTTTTGGGTTTCGTGGGAACCGTCACAGTAGGGTTTATTTGCCGATTCGCCACAGGTACAATAATACTTGGTTCCGGCCGTTTCATCGATATAGTGAGGGCTTTCCTGATAGGGCATGGAATCTCCTTATCTGAATTTGGAATATAAACTCGCGGCGCCGTGGGGCGGGGTCCGGATTTCAAAAAGATTCATTATGGGGTTTTCCCGCTTCTAAAACAAGACCCTTCAAAACAATTCTGGAAAGGTATCCATGAAAATTCTGATCACAGGCGCCACCGGGTTTATCGGCTGGCAGGTGGCTCTCCATTTGCGAGAGCAGGGACACGATATCGTAGTGTTGACCCGCGATCTGAAAACAGCGCCGGTGCGTCTGCCCGTCGCCTGCCGGCTGTTTGAGTGGCGGAGTGCCGACGGGCCACCGCCCCGGGAGGCGTTCGAAGGGATCGATGCGGTCGTGCACCTTGCAGGCGAGAACATCATCAACCGCTGGACGTCTTCCCGCAAAAAGGAAATCGTCCGGTCGCGCGCCGAATCCGCCCGGCAACTGGTTTCCGTGATGCAGGGATTGGAACGCAAACCGAAGGTGTTCGTATGCGCCTCGGCCATCGGGTTCTACGGTGACCGTGGCGACGAATCGTTGCTCGAATCCGCGGAGCCGGGCCGGGGGTTTCTCGCCGATTTGTGCCGTCAATGGGAACAAGCGGCCCGGCAGGCGGAGTCGGCCGGTATCCGCACGGTGTCCCTCAGGATCGGCGTCGCGCTGGGGCAGGACGGCGGCGCGTTGCAACTGATGCTCCCGCCGTTTCGTATGGGGCTGGGCGGGAAAATCGGATCCGGCAAACAATGGATGAGCTGGATTCATGTGCGCGACATCGCGGGCCTGATCGGCCACATTATCACAACGGATTCAGTGCGGGGTCCGGTCAACGCCGTCAGTCCCGAACCCGTCACCAACGCGGAGTTTGCCCGCACGCTGGCCGGCGTTCTCGAGCGTCCTCACCTGTTCACCGTACCGGGGTGGGCGTTGAAACTCCTCCTGGGCGAAGCGGCCGAGGTGGTGCTGGACAGCCAGAAGGTCGTCCCCCAAAAGGCGGAGGAGTCGGGTTACGCCTTCGAGTTTCCCGGACTGAAGACGGCCCTGCAGGATATCTGCGATCGGAGAGACCATGTGCTGTTGATGGAACAATGGGTGCCCAAACCCATTGATGAGGTCTTTTCATTTTTCAGCGACGCCAAAAATCTGGAGCGGTTGACCCCGCCGCATCTGCGTTTTCAAGTGTTGGGTTTGTCCACGGAACAATTGCAGGAAGGAACGCGCATCGATTACCGGTTGAAACTGCACGGCATTCCGTTCCGCTGGCAATCGCTGATCCACGACTGGCAGCCAGTGACCGGGTTCAGCGACACCCAGACCCGCGGGCCATACAAAAAATGGGACCATTCGCATACCTTTATCGAGCAGGACGGCGGAACCCTGATCCGCGACCGGGCGCTGTACCGGATTCCTTTCGGTGTGCCGGGCGATACGGTGGCGTATCTGTTCGTCAAAAAGGATCTGGAAAAAATTTTCGGCTACCGATATCACAAAGTGCGCGAACTGTTGGGTGAATAAACGTCGTGGTAAAATTTGTTTGACCGGTGTCAGTTGGATGGATCACGAATTTCCCAGTAACCAGTAATTATGAGGTTTAAAAGAAATGAAGGTTCGGATTCATCGAGGAACTCAAGAAATTGGCGGGACCTGTATTGAACTTGAGGAAGAAGGGAAGCGGATCGTTTTGGATGTTGGTCTTCCCCTGGATGCGGGAGAATCCAGTGACATGGAGGATTTGTTGCCTCAGGTTAAGGGTTTTAGGCAAAAGGATGACTCTCTCCTTGCGGTAATTATCTCCCACCCTCATCAGGACCATTTCGGCCTCGCTAAATTTATTAGACCCCAACTTCCAATCGCCATAGGTTCCGCTGCTCGGAGCATTCTGGAAACCGCTACCTTCTTTTCTCCCGCGGGAGCTTCATTTAAAAATACCATACCACTGAAAGATCGAGATCCATTTGTACTAGGTCCTTTCAAAATTATCCCATTTTTAGTGGACCACTCCGCTTATGATGCCTATTCCCTATTGATTGAAGCGGGAGGAAAGTGTTTGTTCTACAGTGGGGATTTCAGAGCCCATGGACAAAAAGCGGCCTTATTTGAAAAGCTCATCAAGAATCCACCCAAAGATATTGACGTTCTCTTTATGGAAGGCACGACTTTGGGCCGTAAAAGTAAAGACGAGTCTCTCACCGAAGATGACTTGGTTTGTGATTATTTAAATGTATTTAAAGAGACCGGAGGATTTTGCCTAGTTTGGACCTCCAGTCAGAATATTGATCGTATTGTTACCATCTTTAAAGCTTGTAAAAAAGCCGACAGGCAGTTGATTATGGACCTTTATACCGCCGAAATCCTGAGAGCTACAGGGAATGATAACATTCCTCAAGGTACATGGAAGGGTGTCCGGATTTATCTTCCCGAGTTCCAACGCCGCGATGTTAAACGAAAAAAAATGTTTGATATTGTTAATAGATATCGGACCAATCGAATTTTTCCTGAAAATTTGGCCGAGGAAGCTGGGCAGTCTGTTCTGTTGTTTCGTCCCAGAATGGCTGGAGATTTGGAATCGGCTGAATGCCTGAAAGATGCAAGTCTGGTATATGCCCTCTGGGAAGGATATTTAAAAATGGACAGCCAGCGGCCATTTCTCGCGTGGTTGGCAAGAAATAACATTTCCATGACTCATATCCATACCTCAGGGCACGCATCCTCCTCTGCCCTTAAACGGTTTGCCGAGAGCTTGAATCCTAAGGTTCTTGTTCCAATACATACCTTCCACCCGGAGGAATACCTGGGGATTTTCCCAAGGGTAGAAACTAAGGAGGATGGCATATGGTGGGAAGTAAATTGAAAAACTTGTCTCTGGTTGACTTGTATAACTATCCCACTGTTAACAGCGTGAGTAATTTTTCCGGGGTTATTCAGGAATTGGATGTTGCTGATCTGGTTCAAAAACATAAAGAACTGATGGAAGTTGCACCTCGGAGACATGAGAGGGGAAAGAAATATTTTGTGGGTCATGATATTTTCTTGGGAGGTAGCTCAAATTCCAACCGAAAAGAAGAACATCTGGCAGGCGCTCTTTTCAATGAATGCCGGAATGGAAAGACTTTTCTTTTGCCCGGCAATCGTGAGCTGAAAATTATCGATTACCAGTTTCCCTTGAAGGCTAGGCAAAATGATAAAGGTGTCGGAAAGGTGGATTTGATTGGTGTGATCAATGACGAAATACCTTGTGTCATTGAATTAAAAGTGGATCAAAAGGGAGGCAGGAAGGCCGATACCCCTTTACGGGCTTTATTGGAAGGATTAGCCTACTGTGCCATAGTCGAGGCTAATAAGAGGGAAATCTGGAAAGAGGCTCAAGAAAAATTTGGATTCAAGTTTAAAGGTCTACGCCCCCATTTAATGGTATTAGCCCCCGTGGGTTATTGGGCTTACTTTTTTAATACATCCTCCGCAGGGGACTGGTTTGCTCCTCTTCTTCAATTGATTGAAGATATGAACAAACACCCATTGCCTTTTACCTCATTAATTTCTTTGGAAAATGCCAATTTTAGTTACGCGACAGGGGACCGCCCGCCTTGTTTGACTCAGAAGCCCGCCTTTTTGCCAGTGAGCCATAAGGTATAGTCTCAAAAATTATACTTCGTTTATCAGGAGACTGAGACACGTCACGCCGCCGTCGGCTTTTTGAAATTCGCTCAGGGGGACAGGCAGGGTTTTAAAACCGTGTTGCCCGATGCGCTGTTCCAGTTGCGGGAACCCGCCGGGCAGGATCACCGAGTCTGCCACCGCCAGACAATTCGCCGCGTAGGCCTGGTCTTCCTCCACCTCAATCCATTCGAATTTTTTAAAACAGCCGGCCTCCACACTGGTGGGCTGAATAACCAATAAATTTTTTCCCAGAAAGCTGACCGAGGTTTTGAGGTGCAGTCCTTTTTTCACCGGCACGGGAATCACCGGTTTGGGGGTGAGGGATTGCAGGGCTTCCACCGCCTCTTGACCGGTGCGTTGGGAGAGGCCGACGAATACGGTGTCTTCCGTTTGCAGGACGTCGCCGCCGTCGAGGAACACCGGCGGCTGCAGGCGTATCACCGGTACGCGCGACTGAAGCGTGTCCGCCAGAAACGAGATTTCGTCCTTACGCCCGGCTTCTTTCATGGAGCAGAGAACGGCCCGGCCTTCGAGGATCACTGCGTTGTCCTCGATAAATACGCTGTCGGGAAAATCGTTCAGCGGCTCCAGACGTTCTACCGTTACCCCGGCCTGTTCCAGCGCCTGGCAATAGTCCGCGTGCTGTTGCCGGGCTTTTTCGAGATTAATGGAACCGGCATCCGGGTGACCGGAGAGCGCGCGGACAAAATCAGGGCAGGGTGGGCGGACCAGTGCGCGTATGGAAATTTTCATGGTTCTTCTATATTACACCCCTCCTTACCAAGGAGACCTTTGCATAACTCTAAACATCCAAAATCCTCCCCTTACTAAGGCGAGGATACAGGTGGGGCCGGGCAAGGCCCGGAGCTAATTTTCTCCTCTCCCCTCATGGGGAGAGGGCAGGGTGAGGGGTGGTTTAAAAGCGCTCGATCAATCGAGCTACTGCGAAAGCAGAAAGAAGAATCCCCCCAGCCCCCCTTTACAAGGGGGGCTTATAACCTCCCCTGCATCCCCTCCTTGGTAAGGAGGGGAATCCTTGTAGTGCTTCTATAATTTACAATTACTGTAAAGGTTTTTTAAAAGAAGGGGGACGATTTATTAAGTTCTCTGCGGTGCAGGATGCCGACTTATGCAAATGCCCGTCATTCGACGGCGGGGCGGATCAGCAGTTTGGACAGGTAGAGTCTGGACAGATATTTCCGGCAGCCCTTGTACTTTTTCAGTATTTCCTTGCTGGGCAGTAAACCGCTCTGGGTCCGGTTGTTCTGGGCGATATACACGATGCCGTTCACGAAGTGGAAATCGTGTGCGGTGAAGCGCATCTTTTTGCGCTGGTATTCTTCCGGGTAATGGTAGAGGGCATCGAGTTTTTTCAGGTTTTCTTCCGGCATTTCGTATAGCACGCCTTCCATCATCCCCAGGTTGTCGAGGGTGGGCGCGATGTTGGGCAGGCCCAGTTTTTCCTTGCCGCCGTTGTCCAGAGGGATTTTATTGAACACCAGCCTGAAGGCTGAAAGAGATACGCTGAAGGCCGCCTTGTATTCCAAACCCTGCTCCTTGATGATCTCGGGGTTCATCATTTCATCATAGGCGAACCAATTGATTAAATTGGCCATTTACATTCTCCTGAATCCTGGCATTGAAAATTCCATCTAAAGGCTAAATCACCCTTTGGGGTCGGGGCGGTATCGTGGTTTCCAGATAATATCAAAATCCGCCAAAAACATCCTTGAAAAAAATCGTTAAATTGAGTAGTTTAAAACAACCAATATCTTTTCTGGGATGTTTCCCCGGTACTTTCATAATCATACCCTTTCCCGGTGCATGACGCGTGCGATCGGGCCCAGACACATTTTAAAAGGAGTGGACCTATTATGTCGGGAAAAATTGTCACCGTCTCTGATGCTGAGTTTGAATCCTCTGTGCTCCAGGGCGACAAACCCGCCTTGATCGATTTTTGGGCGGAATGGTGCCAGCCCTGTAAAATGCTCGCTCCCACCGTCGAAGAAATTGCCGGCGAATATGAGGATAAAATCATGGTGGGCAAGCTGAACGTGGATGACAACCCGGCCACCGCCACCAAATACGGGATCCGCGGCATTCCCACCCTGCTGTTGTTCAAGGGCGGGCAGGTCGTTCAGCAACTCGTCGGCGTCAAGTCCAAGGCCGAAATCAAAAAGGTTATCGACGAGAATATTTAAGTTTCGAAATCATCCGCCCCCGGGTTTTCCCGGGGGCGTTTTTTTATGGAATGAGGTTTTAAAACGGGCGCATCAGGCCGGTTCCATCACCGGGACCAGGCCTAGGTTTTCGATCATTTCGATATCCCGTTTGGGATCCTGGCCCTTGGTGGTCAGATAATTGCCGCCCAGGATTCCGTTGGCGCCGGCGGCGAACAGTTTTTCCTGCTGGTCGGCGAACACTTCCTCGCGGCCGCCGCAGACAAACAGGTCCATGCGCGGCATCACCAGCCGGTGCAGGGCGATGGTCCTCAGCGCTTCGTATAAATCCATAGATTTCATGTTTTCCATGGCCGTGCCGCTCAGGGGTTTCAGGAAATTGATGGGATAGGAATCGGTTTCCAGATCCTTCACGTCGAACACCATCTCCACCCTCTGGTCATAGGTTTCGCCCATCCCGAAAATGCCGCCAACGCAGACATGCAGTCCGACTTCCTTGGCGTTCCGGATGGCCTGCACCTCATCCTGATAGGAATGGGTGGTGACGATGTTTTCGAAATGACTGGCTGCGGTTTCGATGTTGTGGTGAAACCGGTCGAGTCCCGCCGCTTTCAGTTCCTTCAGATGGACGGTGCTCATCAATCCCAGCGAACAGCACACTTCAATTTTGGTCTCTGCCTTGATCATTTTAATAGCTTCGATCAGGCTATCTAATTCCTGGCGGTCGGTCATGGCGGTGCCGGAGGTGACGATGGAAAACTCGTTGGAGCCGAAGGCTTCGGCTTCTTTCGCGGCGGCCAGAATTTCCTCGGGTTTCATTAAGCCGTATTCCGGCGAGTCGGTTTCGAATTTCGACGACTGGGCGCAGAACCCGCAATCCTCCGGGCATTTCCCGGACTTGGCGTTGACGATCGAGCAGATTTTAACCGCATTGCCCATAAACCGGTCGCGCACCCGGTTGGTGCCCTCAAACAGGGCGTCCAGCTCCTCATGGTCCAGGGTGCCCAACTCCAGAGCCTGTTCGCGTGAAATACCGTCACCGGCGAGGGCGGCATCAATCATGGAATCGATCAGTTTTGTTCGCATATTCGAAATTTTAAAATTAAGGGGAGCACAAATAGAAATCCAGATTCAAAATACTAGCACAGCCCCCGATGGAATACCAAAACCAAATGCGGGGGCGGAGTACCTCTGCAGGCCATTTAAAACCTTGAGATGCGCTCAACGATCATCGATAGTCATAACCGGTCAGCAAGTTGCCTCCCTCGCTAGAGGGCCCGGTAGTCGTCCAGCAGGGCTTTGAGTTCCCCGGGGGAGGTTACAGGCTTCCGGCAGGTGCCGTGCTCGCAGACATAAGCCGTGGCCTTGCCGTCGACGGCTTTCTTGTCGGCCAGCAGGGGAATCTGTTGTTTCTCCGGTGCGTCCTCCCACGCGAACGCGAACACCGCATTGGGGAAGAAGCCGGTGCGGATCAGTTTCAGCATGTCGTCGGCGGATGCGTGATCGCGCGGGGCGACGATCGCCACCTCTTTTTTCCCGCCAAGGTACAGGTGCAAAGCCTGCATCATGAACGGCGAGTTGAGGCCGTATTCCATCAACTCGTGGTGAAACGCCACAAAAATATCCTCCGCCCGTTTCTCGAGATCCAGATCGAGCCGGTACGCCGACAATTTTAAAAATGCCAGGGCGGCGTTGCTGTTGCCGGAAGGCTCCACGCCGTCGTAACCGGAAATCTGCCGCACGATCAAATCTTCGCCGTCCTCGGCGGTTTCGTAATACACATGGGGGGCCTTGAATTTGTCTTCGACGGTTTGCATCAACCCGGCCGCCTTATCGATGTAATCGGGATTGTAGGTCGCCTCGTACAACTCGAGGCAGGCGACGGCGATGGCGGTGTAGTCGAACAGATAGCCGTCGAACCGCGCCTGGCCATCGCGCCATCGCCTCAGCAGTTTTCCGTCATCGGTGTGCAGGTGTTCCCAGATAAACGCCAGCGCTTTTTCCGCCTGGACGATGCGGCCGTCGTCCGCCAGTACGCGACCCGTCCGGGCCATGGCGGCGATCATGAGGCCGTTCCACGAGGTCAGTACCTTGTCGTCCAGCAGAGGGCGGATGCGCTGGCTGCGCGTTTCCAGCAGTATGTTTCGGCCCTTGGCGATGGCCTGCTTGACCACCGCAACATCCAGTCCCTGCTCCTTGGCCAGCTGTTCCGGCGGACGGGTGACGTGCAGAATATTTTTATACTCCCAGTTGCCCGGCTGGGTGACGTTGTAAAAGGGGATGACCATGCTGGCGGTCTGGCGGTCCAGCAGGTGCTCGATTTCGCCCTGCGACCACACGTAAAATTTTCCTTCGACGCCTTCGCTGTCGGCGTCCTCCGCGCTGTAAAATCCGCCGTCGGGGTGCGTCATGTCGCGGTCGATGTACTCCAGCAGGTCGTTGGCGTAGTCGGCGAATTCCCGGTTGCCGGTGACCTGAACCGTTTCGATCAGGGCGGTGACGAACAGGGAGTTGTCGTACAGCATTTTTTCGAAATGCGGCACCAGCCAGTGGTAATCGGTGCTGTAGCGCGCCAGCCCGCCGCCGATCTGGTCGTAGATGCCGCCGTGTTTCATGGCTCTCAGCGTGTTTTCTGTCATCTCGAGGCTCAGGGCGTCGCCGGTGCGGTGGTGGTGCCTGAGCAGTAGGGACAGTCCCATCGATGGCGGGAACTTGTTCTGCGGTTGAAAGCGGAACCCGTAGTGCAGGGTATCGTACTGGTCGCCATATAGTTTGCGCGCTTTGTCCTCGCCGTGAAACCCCAGCGAATCCAAATCGCCGCCTGGTTCCTGATTGCCCGTATTTTTAAGATAGTTGATCACCGCGCCCGTCTGCTTGGTGACTTTGGCCTGATCGTTTTGCCAGGTGTTGTCGAGAAATTTCAGAACGTCGGCAAACGACGGCAGGTTGAACTTGCGCACCGGCGGGAAGTAGGTGCCGCCGTAAAAGGGTACACCGTCCGGGGTCACGAAGAGGTTCAACGGCCAGCCGCCCTGGTGTCCCAGCGCCTGGAGGGCTTTCATGTAGATGCCGTCGATGTCGGGCCGTTCTTCGCGGTCGACTTTAATGGCGTAGAAGCGGGCGTTCAGAAGCTCTGCCAGTTGCGGGTCTTCAAACGATTCCCGTTCCATGACGTGGCACCAGTGGCAAGTGGCGTAGCCGATGCTGACCAGCACCGGTTTGTTCGCTTTTTTGGCGAGGGCGAAGGCCTCGTCGCCCCACGGGTACCAGTTGACGGGGTTGTGGGCGTGTTGCAGAAGGTAAGGACTTTTCTCGTGGATCAGTTGGTTGGTGTATTTGGGATCACCCATAGAGTTCCTGAAAGCGTTCGAAGAAATCGGGAAACGATTTGTCCACGCACCGCGGGTTTTTGATTTTGATTCCAGGGATGCCAAGCCCCGCCAGCGCGAAACTCATCGCCATGCGGTGGTCGTCGTAGGTTTCCACCTCGGCGGGCCGATGCGTCCCCGGCTCGATGATTAAATAATCGTTCCCCGCTTCGATGGAGGCGCCCAGCCGGGTGAGTTCGTTCGCCAAAGCGGCGATCCGGTCCGTTTCCTTGATTCTCAAGTTGCCGATTCCGGTGATCGTGGTTTTCCCCTCGGCGAACAGCGCGACCACCGCCAAAGTCTGCACCACATCCGGCATATCGTTCATATGGATGGTGATTCCGCGCAAAGGGTTTCCAAAAACCGTGATTTTTCCTCCGCGGCGCTCCACCCGGCAACCCATTTGCTCGAGCGCGTCCGGAAACCGGATGTCGCCCTGGACGCTGTCCGGGTTGAGATTGGTGACCGACACCTCTCCGCCGGTCACCGCCGCCGCCGCGAAAAAATAAGAGGCGCTGGAGGCATCGCCCTCTATCTGATAAGACCGGGCGAAGTAGCGCTGGCCCGCCGGAACGGTGAACTTCCGGTAGAACTCATTTTGTACAGCCACGCCGAAGGTCTGCATGATGTCGAGGGTGATGTCGACGTAGGATCGGGAGGTCAGCTCGTCTTCGATGTCGATCACGGTGTCGTTTTCAAAGTAAGGCGCCGATAGGAGCAGGGAGGTGAGGTACTGACTGCTTTTGTCCCCGGCCAGGGTGACCGTGCCGCCCGGCGGGTGGCCGCCGTGGATTTCGATCGGGGGGCAGCCGTTTCTCTGGAGCGACTCGGCCTTGAGATTCATCTGCCGGAGGCACATCAGCAGGTCCTCGATGGGCCGCTCCTGCATGCGATCGTCGCCGGTCAGGCGGGTCACCCCCGGTGCCAGCGCGGCGAAGGTGGTCAGAAAGCGCATGGTGGTACCCGCGTTGCCGACAAAGATTTCTTCTCCGGGAAGTTGCAGGCGGCCGCCTTGGCCCTGCACCACGGTAGCGCCTTCTTCCTCCACCACCGGGACGCCGAACTGAAGCAGAGCTTTCCTCATGGTCCGGGTATCGTCACTGAACAGCGGGTTTTCCAGGCGCACTTCGCCGTCGGCCAGCGCCGCCACGATGTAGGCGCGGTTGGTGTAGCTTTTCGACGGCGGCGCCGCAACCGCAGCTCGGACCCGGGAGGCCGGTTGGATTTCGATCACGGGAACCCTCGTGCGTTGTCTAACTGCTTCAAACAATGGGATAACGGGCCCACTATAGCATAAACCCCGCGCCGCCGGGAGCCGCTAACTTGTATCGCCATAGGGGTTTTGCTATGATGGCCCGGTTAATCTGTTTGGACGCATATTTGATTTAAAGGGACCGAATATCTCGGCTTTGCGGGAATGGCCATGCGTAAACTGATATCCAAATGGCGTGACCTGGTGGCCTGGTGGGAAAGTAAGCCGAAACAGGAACAAAAGCGGCTCACATCTTTCCTCCCGTGGCTTCTGTACGGGATCGTCGTAATGTACGGCGTGATTTATTTATCCGTGCTCAGTTCCGTCAACCGGTACAAGACCGGCACCACGGTCAAAAGCTGGTGGGGCGGGGACGCTCCGGCGGTCGCGCGGATGAGGCAGGAACAGGCTCAGGAGATCGAGGACAGTTTCAAGGAATTGCGCAAAAAGGTTTCCGGGGGGCGGTGAATTTTGAAAGAGGAGACGGAGTGTAACATCTCCGTTCGTTTATGAAGCGTCTTATCTATTTTTCCAACTGGCTGTACCTGTTTTCGCTGTCCCTTTGGGTCGGCGGGATGTTTCTGCTGGGCATCCTGACGGAAATTGTGGTTCGCGTCAAACTCAAGGAACAAAAGCCGATGGCCAGTAGTATCATGAACGGCATCATGGATGCGTTTAACGTTCATATTATTTACTGGTGCATGGGTTTGATGGTCGCGGCGGTGATCCTCAAACATCTGGCGGCGCAAAAAAGCTGGGCCGGTTACGTGGAACCGGTGGTGACCCAAAAAAGATTCACCAAGGAAGTGGTGCTGGCGATCATGGTGGTGCTGGCGCTTTATATCGGCAGTGTCCTGCGTCCGCAGATGCATGACCTGGATCAGCAGAAACAGGCCCACCCCGCCGATCTCAGATTGCAGGCCCGGTTTGACAGTTATCACAGCCAGTTGACGTGGCTGTATACGGTAAATATGATCCTGGGGCTTTCCCTGTTTTACATTCACGGCAAGGAGATGACCCGGTTTAGAGACGGTTCCGGAAGTTCCGGCGCCGTATAAGGTTCTTTCCCCTGATTCCATTCAACGCAGGACGAATTTATTATTATTGATGGTCAGCCGTTTCCTGACAGTTGTTCTCTGGATGCTTCCCGTTTTTTTGTTGGTTCCGGGAGCGCCCCCGTTGATCCATGCCGATACCGTAAATGAGCCGGCCGATGTGAGGCGCCAGTTTTCAGATATGGTCGAAATTCCCGCCGGCCGGTTCAAGATGGGATTGTCCTTCGATCAGGTGAGTCACATGCTGGAGATGTGCACCCGGGTGGACAAGACCTGTTCGCGCTGGTGGTTCAAGGATGAATTACCCAGCCATTCCGTTTATCTCGACCGATATTGGATCGATGTGTACGAGGTCACCAACACAAACTATCTGGAGTTCGTGAACGTCACCGGGCACCGTCCCGCCCTGGACGACACCTGCGCAACCGACGCCTGCCGCCAGGGCAATTTGTGGAAGGGAAAAAGCTTTCTCAAAAAAATCAACAACCAGCCGGTGACCCAGGTGAACTGGTACGATGCGGCGGCCTATTGCAAGTGGCGCGGCAAGCGCCTGCCCACTGAGGCGGAATGGGAAAAGGCCGCCCGCGGACCCGCCGGCAATCTGTACCCCTGGGGCAACAAACCGCCGCCCGGCAAGGCCACCTACCGCAGAAAGTGGCGGGGGGTGTTCACCATGACCGACGTGGGTGCCTATCCCAACGGAGCATCCATTTACGGCGTGCATGATCTGGCGGGCAACGCCTGGGAATGGGTGGCCGACTGGTACGACCGGAATTATTACAAGAAGAAAATAAACAAAAATCCGAAAGGACCGAAGACCGGCAAATTCAAGGGGGTACGCGGCGGATCGTGGGTGAATTATGAAGACACCCTGCACAGCGCGTTCCGCCGGTGGAGCCGTCCCGAAGTCCGTTTCAACGACACCGGTTTCCGGTGCGCCAAAGACCCCATCGATGAAACCCAAACGAACCGATGAGTTGACCGACCGCGAGAAAGCCCTCCTCCGTCCTTACGTGACCGACGTGGAGGCCAAGGTGTTTTCGCTGAAGAATCTCAACCCGGAGGTGATCGGCGCCGCGCTCGCCCGATACAGCCGCGCCCCCACCGGCTTCAAGGAAACCGTGGTGCGCGAGTTCCTCAACCCCGACGGCACCCCCAACGACGTCAAGGGCAGTGAAATGATCGACCGCGTCGTCAACAAATTCGGCGACGAGTCGGTGGCGGAGCTGGCGGTCGCGCCCCTGTGCATCGAGGAAATTTCCAACCTCATGACAAAAATCATCGAGGACTGCCGGATCGGCGGATCGCCCATCGAAGAGTCCACCCGCTACGTGCTGTACGACCAACAGAGGGAAGGACGGTGGCGTTACGTCTGTCCCGCCAACATCAGGGCCTCCGGTTTGAAGGAGGCCTACGTGCAGACGATGGATTTTATTTTCGAGACCTACGCCTCCATGGTCGAGCCGATGCAGGAACTTTTTCGGAAACGTTTGCCCGCAGAACAATTTCCCATCGAAGTGGAACGCAACGGCGGCACCCGCAAAGCCGGTTTGAAGGACCTGGAGGGCGACAACGAGCGCCGCGCGCACCGCATCGCCTACAACTTCACCATCCGCAGCGCGGCGTGCGACGTGATCCGCTGTGTCCTGCCGGCCGCGACGCAGGCGAATCTGGGGCTGGTCGGCAACGGGCGTTTTTATTCGGGGCTCATCTCCAAACTGCTCAGCCAGGATTTTATGGAGGCGCAGGATCTGGCGGAAAAAATCAGGGACGCCCTCAATCACCTGATTCCAACGTTCATCAAACGCGCCGCCAAAAATGATTACCGGATAAAAATCGACCGCGCCATGCGGACCCTGTGCGACGATCTGTTTCAGGGGGTGAGCATCGATTCGTCGCCGGAAGTGGTTCTGCTGGAGGACCGGGATGAGGACTATTGGGTCAATCTGCTGGCGTCGATGATTTTTCCTTACGTTCAGCACCCGACCGGGCAAATTCGTGGCATCGTCCGCGCACTGCCGGAAGCGAAGCAAAAGGAAATTTTTGCGGTGTACACCGGCGAACGGCAATCGAAACGCGACCGCCCGGGCCGCGCGCTCGAATACGGCTATCCCGTCAACTTCGACATCATCGCCGGGTTCGCCGAGTACCGCGACCTGCAGAGGCATCGCATGCTGACCCAGCAGAGGCAGGACATGGGAGTATTGCTGGGCTATTCGATCCCGGAAGAGATTCAGGAAATCGGCAAAGGGGAGGCGGCGCAGGAATGCTTCGAGCGGGCGGAGAGTCTGTACGGCGATCTGATCAAGGCAGGTATGCGTGCCGAAGCGCAATACGCTTCCCTGTTCAATCATTTCATCCGCTGGAACATGGGGATGAATCTCCGGGAGCTGGGCCACTTCACCGAACTGCGCACGCAGAAGGCAGGCCATCCCAAGTACCGCCGCGTCTGCCAGACCATGGCGAAACTGTACCTGCGGAGGCATCCGGAAATGGAGCGGGTATTAAGATTTGTGGATCACAACGACTACGACCAGGGCATCACCCGGGCTGAACAAGAAGCCCGCACCGCCCGCAAAAGCCTCGCCTCCGGCGTCTTCGACGATATGGATGAGTGAATCCAGCCATCCGCCCTTCTGGATACACGTATGACATCACCGTCTTCTTTGGTTTCTTAATAAGATTTTGTCCGGCGAGAGGACCGGTTTGGGCCGGCGATCCATCAGGAGATTTTTTTGAAGATCACCTTGTTGCGTCCCTGGTCCTTGGCTTCATAGAGACATTGGTCGGCCTGTTTGATGACGTCGTCGATCTTCAGGCCTTTCCGGTTGAACACGCTCAGGCCGAAGCTGATGGTGACGGGGATTTCGCGGTCCTGATAGATGAAGACTTCGCTTTCGATTTTGGCTCTCAGTTTTTCCGCAAAGATGGCCCCGTTCTTCAGGTCCGTTTCCGGGAGGAGAATGATGAATTCCTCGCCGCCCCACCGCGACACAATGTCCTGCTTTCGGGAGTTATCTTTCAACAGTTTCGCGATCCAGGCCAGAATGCGGTCTCCCGCGACGTGGCCGAAGGTGTCGTTGATATTTTTGAAATGATCGATGTCTCCCATGATGATGGTGAACGGGTTCTGACTGCGGTCGTACCGGATTTTTTCGTAGTCCAGTTTTTCCGCCAATCCCCGGCGGTTCGGCAAATCGGTCAAAGGATCGGTGCGGACGGAAATTTCCAGCTTCTTCTTGAGGTCCAGCAACTCCTGGATCAACTGCTCCTGTTTTTCCTGCGCCTCTTTTCTCTCGTTAATGTTTTCCAACGTGCCGAAAGTGATTTTGCCGTTGTCGTCGAACAGAAACCGGGAACGCAGTTGCACCCAGACCGTTTTTTTGTCGGGCCGGATGATGCGGCATTCGATGGAAATTTCCCGCTCCTCGGTGGCCGCCTGTTCCCAGGTCCTGAACACCTCGGCTTTGTCGTCAGGATGAATGGGCCGCCACCAGGGATTGCCCAGGGTCTCGGCCATGGGCCGCCCGGTTATGATCTGCCACGCGGGGTTGACGTAGGTCAACAGGTCTTTGGGATCGGCGTGGAAGATGCCGATGGGCGAGGACTGGCTGATTTCCCGGAACCGTTTTTCCCGCCTGCGAAGCTGGTTTTCCTGGGATTTGCGGGTGGTGTAGTCGATGGCCAGTCCCTGATACTTCACCACCTTTCCGGCGCGGTCCAGGACCGGGGTTTCGTGAATGTCCAGCCAGACATTCTCACCCATTTTACTTTTGATTTCGACACTGTAGGGTTTGATATGCTTGCCGCTGTACTGGGGCAACTCCGACCTTAAAACCATTTCCCTGTTGGTGAGGTGTTCGGTCAGATACTTTTTCCAGTTTTTCTTGAAATCCGCCGGCTCGTACCCCAGGACTTCGGTGATTTTCGGGCTGATGTAGGTTAGCGCGCCCTCGGCATTGCGGGCGAAGAAATAGAATTTGAAGACTTTTTCAAAAATATTGAAAAACTGGGAAAAGTCGTCCGCCAGGATCTCGGTCTCTTGAATGTCAAAATTGAAGTCTTCCGGTCTCATCAAATTCCATCGGAGGTAAAATCGTTGAAAAAGAGGGCCCTGCCTCCTATTTGGGGTCTGGGACAGGCTCCATTCCCCCCTCATTTTGGCCGCTGGTTGCCCTTGATTTATTCTAACCGGAGCCCTCCCGGTTTTCAATGTAATTGAAAGATCGGGGTGGCTGGCCTGAATCTATATAAATCCATTAAAACCAATAAGTTGCTGGAATTCCGAGGGAGCGGCTGTATGTCGGAAAATCCGGCGGCCGGAAGGGGCCCGAATGGACTCCGATGAGTTCCCGAACCCGCGCCCCGGCCAGGGTCGAGAGGTCCCCTTTCGGTTCCCCATCGGAGGAGAAACTTCCGGGTGGTTGCGGGTTCGAAACCGGCAGGGACGGTTCGATTTTTGGAAACTTTAAATTTTATGAGAATCTGCTATTGAAAAATGGTCATGAACCCGTTTGTATGTTAATGTTTGGGGCTCATTTGGCCCGGATCAAATTTTTTTTGACTGGGTACGCGGTTTCGTTAGGATTCGTTTGCTTTTTTCGGAATTGATTCCATGCAAGGGACCCCACCATGAAAGTAGGCATACCCAAAGAAGTTCACTCCGGCGAAAAACGGGTGGCGGCCACTCCGGAAGTCGTCGGTCAGCTGATCAAACTGGGTTTTGAAGTCGCCGTTCAATCGGGTGCCGGTGTTTCCGCGCATTATTCCGATGCCGCCTACACCGAAGCGGGCGCGGCGGTGGTGGAAAATGCCAAAGCCATCTGGAACGACAGCGACATCCTGTTAAAAGTGAGGTCACCCCAATTCAACCCGGGCCTGAACTCCGAAGAGGTGGACCTGCTGCATGAAAACCAGATATTGATCACCTTCCTCTGGCCGGCCCAGAACCCGGAATTGCTCAAAAAACTGGCGGAGAAAAAAGTCACGGCCCTGGCGATGGACAGTGTGCCGCGCATTTCGCGCGCCCAGAAACTGGATGCGCTCAGTTCGATGGCGAACATTGCCGGATACCGCGCCGTGATCGAAGCGGCCCAGCACTTCGGCCGGTTTTTCACCGGTCAGATTACCGCCGCGGGCAAAATTCCGCCGGCGAAAGTGATGGTGATTGGTGCCGGTGTGGCCGGCCTTTCGGCGATCGGCGCCGCCAGAAGCATGGGCGCTATTGTCCGCGCGTTCGACACCCGGCCGGAAGTCAAAGAGCAGGTGGAAAGTATGGACGCGGAGTTTCTGGAGCTCGACTTTGAAGAAGAGGGTTCGGGTGCCGGCGGCTACGCCAAAGTGATGAGCGAGGAGTTTATCAAGGCGGAAATGGAACTCTTCGCGCAACAGGCGAAAGAGGTGGACATCATCATCACCACCGCACTGATTCCCGGCAAACCGGCGCCGGAGTTGATCACCGCTGATATGGTGGAGTCCATGAAAGACGGCAGCGTCATCGTCGACCTCGCCGCGGAACAGGGCGGCAACTGCAAATTGAGCGAGGCCGACAAAGTGATTCAAGTCCACGGCGTTTCGATCATCGGCTATACCGATTTGCCCAGCCGCATGGCGGCCCAGTCCAGCCAATTGTATGGCACCAATTTGCGTCACATGTTGTCCGACATGTGTCCCGAAAAGGACGGCAAGGTGGTCGTCGATATGGAAGACGAAGTGGTCCGCGGCACCACCGTGGTTAAAGACGGTAAAGTAACCTGGCCACCGCCCGCGCCCAAGCTGTCGGCGGCACCGGCCCAACCTGCGGAAGAGGCCAAGACGCCCGAACCGGTCATCCAGGCGAAAGAAAAGCCCTCCTGGCGGGGACCGGCCATCACGTTCGGTGTGGGCGGGCTGGCGTTGTTCGGACTGGGGGCGGTCGCGCCGGCCTCGTTCATGGCGCACTTCACGGTATTTGTGTTGGCCTGCTTCTTGGGTTACATTGTGATCTGGAATGTAACCCCGGTATTGCACACGCCGCTCCTGAGCGTGACCAACGCCATCAGCAGTATCATTATCATCGGCGCCCTGCTGCAGATCAGCTCGGGTGACAAACTCATCATGGGGTTGGCTGGGTTGGCCGTGCTGATCACCGCCATCAATATTGCAGGCGGATTCGCGGTGACGCACCGCATGCTTGCAATGTTTCGCAAATAGGAGTCGAGGAGATGAATCCAGGTATCGTCACCGCCTCTTATATAGGCGCTACGATTCTGTTTATACTGGCGTTGGGGGGACTGAGCCACCCGGAAACGTCGCGGCGCGGTAATCTTTACGCCATCATCGGTATGGCCATCGCCCTGGTGGTGACCATTGCCGGGATCACCGCCAATATCGGAATCCTTATCGGCGGGTTGGTGATCGGCGGCTCCATCGGCCTGATCCTGGCGAAACGTGTGCAAATGACGGAAATGCCTGAATTGGTCGCCATTCTGCACAGCCTGGTCGGCCTGGCGGCCGTGCTGGTCGGGTTCGCCAACTTTATGGATCCGGCCACGCTTTTTGAGGGTGTCGAACTGACCATTCACGACATCGAAACCTGTCTGGGAATCCTGATCGGTGCCATTACGTTTTCAGGGTCGGTCATCGCCTTTGGAAAACTCAGCGGCAAAATCGGGGGCAACCCGATGTTACTGCCCGCCCGGCACTGGCTCAACCTCGGTTTGCTGATCACCGCCATTTATATGGGTAAGATGTTCGTCGACCAGTCGGCCGCCGGTCACGGGGGCGGACTCATTCCCTTGCTGATTTTGACGGGTATGGCACTGCTGTTTGGAATCCATATGGTCATGGCGATCGGCGGCGCCGATATGCCGGTCGTGGTCTCCATGCTCAACAGTTACTCCGGTTGGGCTGCCGCGGCCACCGGTTTCATGCTCAACAACGATCTGCTGATCGTGACCGGCGCGCTGGTGGGAAGCAGTGGTGCCATCCTCAGCTACATCATGTGCCGCGCGATGAACCGCAAATTCCTGGCAGTTATCGCCGGAGGGTTTGGCACCACCACGGGCACCGTCGTGGGCGCCCCCGCCGCGGAAGGCGAGCAGGGGGAGGTCGTGGCCGTGGAAGCGCCCGAGGTGGCCGGTTTGCTGGCGGAAGCCAAGGAAGTCATGATCATTCCGGGATATGGCATGGCGGTCGCCCAGGCCCAGCATATCGTGTACGAATTGACGAAGACGCTCCGGGCCAAAAAAGTCAACGTGCGCTTCGGCATTCATCCCGTTGCCGGGCGCATGCCGGGGCATATGAACGTCCTGCTGGCGGAAGCCCGGGTGCCCTACGATATCGTTTTCGAAATGGATGAGATCAACGGCGACTTTCCCAATGTCGATGTTGCGGTGGTCATCGGCGCCAACGACATCGTCAATCCTTCCGCCCAGACCGATCCGAACAGCCCGATTGCCGGTATGCCGGTCCTCGAGTGCTGGAAAGCCAAAATCACCATCGTGCTGAAACGCAGTATGGCGACCGGCTATGCCGGCGTACAGAATCCCCTGTTCTTCAAAGAGAACACCCGCATGCTGTTCGGCGACGCCGGAACCACCCTGGATGCGGTGTTCAAAGCGCTCTAAGCCAGCATGATGC
>SMVT01000163.1 GCA_004357365.1 Nitrospina sp. | reverse complement strand
GTCAATCAGGTAAAGAGTTTTCTTTTTCGACATGATTTACAGGATGGATTTAACCACAGATGGACACAGATTTTCAGCCCCCCCTTTATGAAGGGGGCCGGGGGGATTTGCAGCCGAATTTATTTATCCTGAAAAAGAATTTTCACAAGACATCTCTAATACTGGAATAAAAATATGGACCGCCGAGAAAATTGTTAAATTCAAAAGAAACTGTAAAGCCAAAATCAGTTATCAGTTCATCATAAAACGGTTAGAACGTCTCCGCCTAATAGCTCCCGATCAATTTAAAGGAGTCCAATTTCAAAAACTTGAATACAAATTATATGGTCTACCTTTTCGTCGACACCGGAAAACAGCTTGATTCAAATTCCGCTTTAATGGTATTTATTTCGTCAACTTAGACAAACTACACTCTGCGACTACCCTATCTATAATTGTCTTGATTAACTGATCCAGCTTCTTGTCCTCCCGATAATCTGCCGGCAACGCATACTTAGCCCGGCCCTGCTCTAGAAGTTTCATACATTTTTCCTTTGGAGAAGTTCTATTGGGAGAACTACGTTTATTCGGATCGTATACTGCAATCGCGTAACCACCCTGAAGCGTGACTACCTTCATACAGGGAATATCCGTTGCTCCATCACCTATATAAATCATGTTAGAAAATGGGACGGGACGCTCCGCATCAGGGATGTATTTATTTACTTTTTCATTTTCATAAGAATTCATAATACCCTTGTTGATCCGGAATAAGTATTGGGTTTTGGTTGTATAGTTGATCGCAAGGCCAGGCCATTTAGCTACATTGTTTTGGTCGTACCGAAATCCGGATGCAAAAATAAAATTAAATTTCCTTCCAATCGCTGTGCCTTGAATTATTTCTCGTAATCCAGACGAAATAATGAAATGGCTAACTTTAATACCCTTGCTCTTTCCATATTTGGAAATACGCCCAAACCAATCTTCTACACCCTGAAACAAAGGGAGATCTTTACCATGGCCTTTGAAAGCCTTTTTGTTAATTGGTACTCCCTTTAAATCTGCCACATGGATCATAATGTCCATATAAGATAGGATTTCGTCTGTATCATGTTTTTGAGCATGATCCTTAACCTGTTTCCAGAAGTCCTGCTTGCTCATGCCCAAGTTTGGAATAAACGAATGCTCCTGCATGTTGCCCGAGGCAAGAGTTCCGTCAAAATCATAGGCGATTGCCAGAGGGATCAGTTTTTTAGCCATTTTCTACCTTGAAAGAAAAAATAGTTCGTGTCAGTTTTGCCTAAACTTAACAAAGGTTGATAAATTCCGCAAGCCGATTGCATAAATCGGTGTTTCCTTCGGCAAGCTCAGGACAAGCTCCTTAGCAGGGGAGGATTTTTAGACAAAGTCTAAATCCCCCCATCCCCCTTCACAAAGGGGGTGTAATATGGTAACCTTTTGGGGTATAAACCTTTTGTTTTCAACGACTCTAACCCTATGCAACCATTGAAGAAATTCTCGCCGGTGGCGCCGGAACTGCAACAGAAAATCATCGACGCGGGCAAACGCGTCCTGCGCATCGAAAGCGAATCGGTCGCCGACCTGATCGACCGCATCGACCAGACCTTCGTCGACGTGGTCTCCCTGCTGGACGCCTGCCCCGGCCACATGGTGGTGATGGGCATCGGCAAGTCGGGCCTCGTCGGACAGAAAATCGCCGCGACCTTCTCCAGCATCGGCCTGGCGGCGGTGTTCCTGCACGCGGCGGAGGCCAGCCACGGCGACCTCGGCATTATCGGCAAGGAGGATATCATCCTCGCCATTTCCAACAGCGGCGAGACGGAGGAAATCGTCAGGCTCCTGCCGGTCATCAACCGCCGCAAGTGTACCTTGGTGGCGATGACGGGCAACCCGGACTCCACCCTCGCCAAGCGCGCGCATTATGTGCTGAACATCGCCGTCAAGGAAGAGGCGTGCTCGCTGAACCTGGTCCCCACCGCCAGCACCACGGCGACGATGGCGATGGGCGACTCGCTGGTGATGGGCCTGCTCGAAAAGCGCGGGTTCAAGTCGGACGATTTCGCCCTCAACCACCCCGGCGGCAGCCTCGGACGCCAACTGCTGGTCACGGTGGCAGATGTGATGCACGCCGGCGACACCATCCCCACGGTCACGGAAGATACCGATATTTACGCCGTGCTGACCGAGATGAGCCGCAAGCGGCTGGGCACCACGCTGGTGGTGAATGATCGGGGGCAGATGATGGGCATCATCACCGACGGCGACCTGCGCCGGTTGATGGAATCGAAGCGCGACATTTCGACTGTTAAAGCCGCCGACCTGATGTCGACTAATCCCAAGACCGTGCAGAAGGACGACATGGCCACCAAGGCCCTGCAGTTGATGGAGGAGTATTCCATCACCTGTATCGTCGTGTCCGAAGACGGCAAAGAGATCGACGGCATGATCCACCTGCACGACCTGTTGCGCTCAGGAATTGCTTAGGCTGAAAAATTACCCGGCCACTTTCGAGATGTATGCAGTACGGCAAGGATGCGGACTTCGTTTTTCTTGATGTAATAAGGAAGGATGTAGGGTAATCCGGCAATGACCAGCTCGCGGGTTTTTTCGACCCGGCCGGGCCTCCCCATCTCCGGATGACGCGATAGGGAATCCGCTGCCGCCTGGATCTGGGTCAGCACCCGGTAGGCGGCCTCAGGATCATCCTCCGCGATGTAATCGCCGATCATTTTCAGATCGTTGACCGCATCCTCAAGCCAGACCACGTGCATCATAGCTTGAAGGAATCAACGACCTTGCTCACCTGCTTCGCGGTGCGGAATTTTCCCTTTTTCTCGGCTTTTTTGAGGCGTTCGCGGATTTTCTTTTCCTGCCACTCGTACACTTCCAGATAGTTTTCAATAGCTTCGTTGATCAGCCAGTTGCGGGACCGGTCGAGGTCCGCCGCTATACGGTCCAGTTTTTTGCGGGTTTCCCCGGCTAGACGTACGGTGACATTTCCACTGTTTTGAGCCATATGCAGTCACTCCTATTGCAAACCATTATAACATATTCATCATTGAAAATGGGGAAGCCGATTACATCCCATTATCCTGTCCCTCTTCGACAGGCTCAGGGTGACCTTGAGGAAGAATCCCCTCAGCCCCCTTTACAAGGGGGGACCCTGGCCACTCTCGCCCAAATCACTGAATCCTTTGATATAAATCCCCCCTCCAAACGGCGATGGATTGATATATAATCTAGGCCCTAATGACCGGTAACGAGATACGCAAACGATTTCTGGACTTTTTCGCGGAACGCGGCCACACGGTGGTGCCGAGCGATTCGCTGGTGCCGAAGAACGACCCGACCCTGCTGTTCACCAATGCGGGGATGGTGCAGTTCAAGAACGTGTTCCTCGGCCAGGAGAAGCGCGCCTATACCCGCGACGCCTCGTCGCAGAAATGCGTGCGCGCCGGGGGCAAACACAACGACCTGGAACAGGTCGGGCGCACTGCGCGTCATCACACCTTCTTCGAGATGCTGGGCAACTTCTCGTTCGGCGACTACTTCAAGAAGGACGCCATCATCTACGCCTGGGATTTCCTGACGAAGGACATGCAACTGCCCGCCGACAAGCTGTACGTCTCGGTGTACAAGGACGACGACGAGGCGTTCGAGCTGTGGAAGAAGGAAATCAAACTGGCCGGCGAGCGGATTTTCCGGTTCGGCGACAAGGAAAATTTCTGGGCGATGGGCAACACCGGTCCGTGCGGTCCCTGTTCGGAAATTTTCGTCGACCAGGGCGAGGCGCTGGGGTGCGGCAAGCCCACCTGCACCGTCGGCTGCGACTGCGACCGCTATCTCGAGGTGTGGAACCTGGTGTTCATGCAGTTCGAGCGCGACGAAGCGGGCAAGATGACGCCGCTTCCCAACCCGTGCATCGATACCGGAATGGGACTGGAACGCCTCGCGGCGGTGGTGCAGGGCAAGCCGAGCAATTACGATTCCGATATCCTGATGGGGATAATCGAGCACGTCAGCAAGATCACCGGCAAAAAGCATCACAAACATCCGGAAACCGACGTTTCCCTGCGGGTCATTGCCGACCATGCGCGCGCCAGTGCCTTCCTTATTAATGACGGTGTTCTGCCCTCCAACGAGGGACGCGGCTATGTCCTGCGGCGGATCATGCGCCGGGCGTTGCGCCACGGCAAACTGCTGGAACAGAAGGAGCCGTTCTTTCATTACATTACCGGGGACGTGATCGATAAATTCAAGGACGTGTACCCGGACCTGGCGGTGAACCAAGACTTCATCCACAAGGTGGTCATCAACGAGGAGGACAATTTTAATACGACGCTCACCATCGGCACCCAGAAGCTGGACGAAATCTTCGACAAGATGAAGAAGGCGAAATCGACGATCATCCCCGGCGAAGAGATTTTCAAACTGTACGACACCTTCGGCTTTCCGGTCGACCTGGTTGAAGAAACGGTGAAAGACACCGCCTACACGCTCGACATGGAGGGATTCAACAAAGCCATGCAGGAGCAGAAGGAAAAGGCCATGGCCTCGTGGAAGGGCTCGGGCGAAAGCCAGGTGGCGCCGGTATTCAACAAAGCCCTCCAGAAAAACGGTGCGACGGTGTTTAAGGGATACGGCAATACCCACGGCGAGGGAAAAGTAGTCATGCTCATCAAAAACAACAAGAGTGTCGACTCGGTGGAGGAAGGCGAAGAGTGCGACCTTTTGGTGGATCAGACACCGTATTACGGCGAGTCGGGCGGACAGGTGGGCGACGTCGGGCGAGCCTATAACGATCACGCCCAACTCGATATTTTGAACACCACCAAGCCCCTGCCGGATTTAATCGTGCATCACGCGAAAGTCGTGCAGGGCAAGGTGAAGGTTTCCGATCCGTTGACGCTGGAAGTGGACGCGGTGAAGCGCAACGACACCGCTCTCAACCATTCCGCGACGCACCTGTTGCACGCGGCACTGAAGGAAGTGCTGGGCGGCCACGTCAAGCAGGCAGGATCGCTGGTGGCGCCGGACCGTCTGCGGTTCGACTACACCCATTTCTCGCCGCTGACCGATAAAGAGCGGACGCGCATCGAGGCGCTGGTCAATGAAAAAATTCGTGAGAACCTCGCGGTGGATACCGAGGAAATGAATATCGAAACCGCGTTGGAAAAAGGCGCGGTGGCCCTTTTCGGCGAAAAGTACGGCGACCGCGTGCGGGTGGTCTCCGTCACGGATTTCAGCAAGGAGCTGTGCGGCGGCACGCATGTATCCGCGACGGGGAATATCGGTTTTTTCAAACTTACACAGGAGACAGGCATCGCCTCCGGTGTGCGGCGTATCGAGGCGGTGACGGGTCCCATGGCCTACCAGCGCATCCAGCGGGAGTTCAATCATCTGTCGGGCATCCGCTCGCTCATCAAGGCGCAACCGGATGAGGAGTTGAAGAAACTCCAGAAACTCATCAATAAAAACAAGGAGCTGGAAAAACAGGTCGCCGCGCTCAAGGAAAAAATGGTGACGGGCGGCGGTCAAGGCGGCGCGTCCAGCTTGGCGGATGAGGTGC
This sequence comes from Nitrospina sp., assembly GCA_004357365.1. Lineage (GTDB taxonomy): Bacteria > Nitrospinota > Nitrospinia > Nitrospinales > Nitrospinaceae > SZUA-226. The sequence goes on along the minus strand of SMVT01000163.1, from coordinate 2,055 downwards.
AGAAGATCGGGGACGTCTCCCTGCTGGTCAAGAAGCTTGAGGGCGTGGACGCCAAAACCCTGCGGATGTTCATCGACAACGCCAAGAACCAGTTGAAGTCGGTCGTGGTGGTGGCCGGGGCGGCGGACAACGGCAAGGTGCTGCTCGCCGCCGGTGTGACCAAGGATCTGACGGACCGGTATCATGCCGGGAATATTCTGAAAAAAGTAGCTGAAATTGTCGGCGGGGACGGTGGCGGCCGGCCGGATATGGCCCAGGCGGGAGGTTCCAAACCGGAAAAACTGGACGAGGCACTGGGGATGGTGGCCTCCATTATTCAACAATAACGAGGGAATTCCAGGGGCCCCGGCGTTTAATGATTGCCTTCGGTTGCCATGATCGATACACTTTGGACAACTCACAAAACCTTCACTTCCCTTCAGAGTCCAACTCGTCAGGCGAAAGTGAATAGAACGAGGGGATTATGAAGAACAAGAGAAAAGAAGAACTGAACAGCAAGTGGAAACAGTTGGCGAAGAAGGCGGTGACCGACGACGTCTTCAGAAAGCGACTGGCGAAAAATCCCATCACCGTGATGAAAGAACACGATCTTCATCTCGCCGAAGGCATCGAAGCGCGGCTGGAAGCGGGATACGAAATCAAGCTTTTTACCAAGCAGGACACCGCCGAGGAGTTGCGGGAAGAAGTGAAATGGTGGAAAGTGCGAGTGGATATGATCCGCGAATTTGGCAGAGATTTCGAATTGACCTCCGGAACCATCGCCGCTCCGGCGGAGGAAGAGGGAGAGGAGCCGTTCCATGCCGCAAAAGGGAAATGAAATATGCGCCCGTAGCTCAGCTGGATAGAGTGCCGGATTCCGGTTCCGTAGGTCGGAGGTTCGAATCCTCTCGGGCGTACCAAATAAAACAAGGGTTTACAGGATTTACCTGTAGGCCCTTTTTCTTTGTGTAGGCATAATGTAGGCAAGGTTTATAAAAACCTCCCCCTCCCTCACCCTGGTGGGACAATAATCCTGCGAAATTATGTAGCCAACGAAGTTATCCTGACGCTGGCTGATTTTTGAAAAAATAGAGGGGGGGGAACCCCCGACGCGATATGGGACCCATTCATCAGTAGCGAGGGACCCATGTGTATATTTTTGGAAATTTGGGTAGAGAAAATGACTCTTAATCAGTAGGTCCACGGTTCGATCCCGTGACGGCCCACCAATCAAAACAATGGCTTACTTCGATATGGCGTAGGCCATTTTTGTTTTTATGTGATTCTGTCCCACTATAGTCCCACCTTTTGCAAGAAATCCTATTACGGACAGACGACAAGTTATAATAGTTGGCATGGAAAAGCGGACGTTTGATCGCGCTGATTGTTGGCCCGCAAACGACCCAAAGCGGCCGTTCGACAAATCTGAGGAGAAAAACAATGAACAAAAAATCACTGCTCGTCCTTGCAACACTCTTCCTGGCTTTCCTGTCCGGCTGCCCCGGCCCGGAATCCGACGAGACGATCGTGCTGGCGAAAGAAATGCCGGAGTATTTCCTTTTGCGACCGGAGGTCGAAAAGGCCTACGGCTACACGCATGCCGTGAAGATCGGTGATGACATCAAGATCTCGGGCGCCGTGAGCATGGATGATGAGGGCAACCCGACAGCTGTCGGCGATTTGGAGCAGCAGATGAAAAACGCTTACTCCGATCTGGATAAGATTCTGAAGCACTACGGCTATACCTTCGACGACGTGATAGTTGAGAACGTCTATACGACCAACATGGCGAAGTTTCTCGAGGTCGCTTCGTATCGTAACTCGATCTACACAAAGCAGTTTCCGACCGGAATCTGGCTCGAGGTCAAAGGGCTCGCCCTGCCCGGGTTCATGATCGAGATCGAGCTGGAAGCGCACAGGTCCAGATAAGGTCCGCCCTTCCCCTCGACTCAGCGCATAACAAGAAGAACCGAGGACCAAGATGAGGCCCCGACTAGAGCGGGGTTTCTTGTGCTTGGGCAAGTGTCCGCTTGTGGCCGGTTCCTGCCGATCGAAGCCGTTAGGCGAACGTCTGCT